>JAVBYB010000579.1 GCA_030824255.1 bacterium | reverse complement strand
CCGTCCGGGCGACCCTTTCGATGAAGAGCGTATCGGCCTTTCGGTCCGCGCCCTGGGCGCCACGGGCCTGTTCGCTGACATCCAGATCGAAACCCGCGGGACTGACCTCGTCATCCGCGTCCTCGAAAACCCGATCATCAACCGCATCATGTTCGAGGGGAACAATGCGGTCACGACCGAACGTCTTGAGGAAGAGACCGAGGCCGAGCCCCGCCAGACCTTCACGCTGAGCCGCGTCGAACAGGACGTGCAGCGCATCCTCGAAGTCTATCGCCGCGCCGGCCGCTTCGCCGCGACGGTGACGCCGCAATACAAGGTGCTGCCGCAGAACCGCGCCGACCTGATCTTCGTGATCGACGAGGGCCCGACGACGGGCGTGCGCTCGATCAACTTCATCGGCAACGAGGCCTACCCTGACGATCGTCTCCGCCGTGAGATCACGACGCGCCAGTCGCGTTGGTGGCGCTTCTTCGAGAAGTCGGACAACTACAACCCCGGCCAGGTCGAATTCGACCGCTCGCAGCTGACCGAATTCTACACCAACGAAGGCTATGCCGACTTCCGCGTGATCTCTTCGGTCGCCGAACTGACGCCGGATCGCCGCGACTTCTATCTCACCTTCACGATCGACGAGGGCCAGCGCTACGCCTTCGGCGACCTGAAAGTCGAGACGCAGCTCGAGAAGCTGTCGGGCGAACGTCTCGCGCTGTTCCTGCCGATGAAGAAGGGCGACCAGTTCCGCTCCAAGAGCATCCAGGACGCGATCGACTCGCTGACATTCGCCGCCGGCATCGCCGGCTATGCCAACGTCTCGATCCGTCCGCGCGAAGTGCGCGATCCGGTGACCAACACCATCGGCATCACGTTCGACGTCGATGAAGGCGCGCGCGTCTACATCGAGCGCATCGATATCCAGGGCAACACGCAGACGCTGGACCGCGTTGTCCGCCGCGAGATCCGCGTGGCCGAAGGCGACCAGTACAACCCTGTCCAGATCGACAACGCCCGCAACCGCATCCGTTCGCTCGGCTTCTTCAACCCCGAGACGGTTGAACTCGTGGACGAGCCTGGCTCCTCGCCAGACCGTGCGGTCGTGAAGGTGAAGGTCGAGGAAGAGGCAACGGGCGAACTTGCGTTCTCCGCCGGCTTCTCGTCACAGGATGCCTTCCTGTTCAGCGCCTCGGCCCAGCAGCGCAACTTCCGCGGCCGCGGCCAGTTCCTGTCTGCCCGCATCCAGACGACGTCGCGCCAGCAGGATATCGAGTTCCGCTTCACCGAGCCGAAATTCCAGGACCGCAACCTGGCCGTCGGTCTCGACGTGTTCATGACGCAGTCCGACTTCTTCGACCTCGCCGGCTTCGAGAACTCGATTCTCGGCGCGGGCGCGCGCGTCCACTTCCCGCTGTCGGATACCGATCAGCTCGGCCTCCGCTACCGCCTGCGCAACGACAACCTGCAACTCGACGAACTCACGCCGGGGCAGGCGAATGACGGGACGCAGACGGATTGCTCCACCACGTCGTTCTTCCGCTCGTCTCTCTGCGACCAGCGCGGCGACCGTCTCACCTCGTCGTTCGGTTACACGCTGACGATGAACCGGACGAACGACTATCTGGAGCCCACACGCGGCTTCAACCTGAACTTCAGCCAGGACATCGCCGGCCTCGGTGGCGACGTGAACTACCTGCGCAACGAGTTCGAAGGCTCGCTGTATCATGGCTTCGCGCCCGGCTGGCGGCTGCTGTCGCGCCTCGAAGTTGGCTATATCGAGAGCTGGGGCGATGAAGGCATTCGCATCAACGACCGCTTCTTCAAGGGCGGTAACTCGTTCCGTGGCTTCGACGTTGCCGGCCTTGGCCCCCGCGAAGTGCGCTACCAGTATGCGTACGAGCAGGTTGCCATCGACGTGGGCATCCCGCCGCCGTCATTCTCCGTTCCGGTGCTCAACACCGACGGAACTCACGCACGGAACGAATCCGGGCAGCTGCTCTACAATTCTGCCTTAAGAGACGATGCGGGCGAACTTCTGCCCGCGACAGTCACGCCGCTCAATGCGCTGGGCGGCAAGGCATATGCGATTGGCACCTTGGAATTGGCCTTCCCCCTGCCGTATGTTCCGGAGGAGTTCGGCCTGGATGGAGCATTCTTTGTCGAAGCCGGCACGCTTGGCCTGCTCGACGACCGTGACCGGGAGCGGTTCGGACAAATCGATCCGTTCACCGCGGTGCGGGTCGACGACAGCGCAAGCCTGCGCGCCAGCTATGGTCTCAGCATCGGCTGGGATTCACCGTTCGGACCCATTCGTTTCGACTTCTCGAAGATCGTTGCCAGCGAAGACTACGACCGGACGGAAAGCTTCCGGTTCGCCACCAACACAAGGTTCTAGTGTCATGAAAGTTCGTAACATTGCTCTTGCCGCCGCCCTTGTTGCTGGTCTCAGCAGCATGGCTGGCGTCGCCGTCGCGCAAACCAAGGTCATGATCGTCAACGAAGCGCGCATCATGGCCGACAGCAAACTCGGCAAGGCGATGAACCTGCAACTGACGCAGGACCGGAATACCGCCGTCGATCAGCTCGGCCTCAAGACGCTGCAGACGGAAGTGCAGACAGAGCGCACCGCGCTGCAGCCGCAGACGCAGTCGCTCTCGAAGGAGGCTCTGGCCTCCAATCCGACCCTCAAGGGCCGGGTCGACGCGCTGAACAAGAAAATGAACGAGCTGGTCCAGAAATCGAGCGCCCTGGAGCAGGGCATCGAGCAGCAGATGCAGGCGAACACCGTTCGCTTCAACTTCGTGCTGGTCCGCGCGGTGGAGCATGTCGGCAAGGAAGTCGGCGCTGATGTCGTGCTCAGCTACGATTCGGCGCTCTACAACAAGGACTCGGTGGACATCTCGGCCCAGGTCATCGCGCGTCTCGACGCCACGGTGCCGACGCTGGACGCGCTGAAGGCTGCCCTCCCGACACCGCCGGCTCAGCCTGCTGCTCCGGGCGGCGGCCAGTAAGGCAGAACGGGAAGGCGGGGGCTGTGATCGATCCACGTTTCTACGACGTGCCGCAGCCCCTCGCTGCTTCTGACATCGCAAGCATGCTGGGCGTGACCGTCCTGCGGGGAGATCCCTCGCGGACGGTCACGTCGCTTTCGTCGGCTGCGCGTGGCGGCGGTGAGGATTTGGTCTTTGTCGAAGAGGCTAAGGATGCGGGGACCGTAAAGTTCGCCGGCATCTGTCTTGCTTCTGCGGAAGCAGCGGAAGCAATTCCCGAGGGCCCCACGGTCATCGCCACGCGGCATCCGCGCGGGGGCTTCGCGAAGGCTGGGGCAAGGCTTGCACAGGTTCGCCAGCTCGAAGCCGACCAACCGCGTATCCACGCTTCCGCGCTCATTGCGCCTTCGGCCGTGCTGGAGCCCGGCGTTACCATCGGCGCAGGCGCGGCCATCGGCGCGCATGTCCGCATAGGCGCGAATGCCGTTATCGGTCCCGGCGTGCAGGTCGGCGTTCGCACAACCATCGGCGCCAACGCCAGCATTCGATGCGCCCTCATCGGCGATGGTGTCACGCTCTATCCCGGCGTGGTGGTCGGAGAGGCTGGCTTCGGCCTTGCCGCCGGTTCGGTCGGCGCGAGCCTCACGCCTCATTTCGGGCGGGTGATCATACAGAACGGCGTTTCGATCGGCGCGAGTTCCTGCATCGATCGTGGCCTGCTCGAAGATACCGTGATCGGCGAGGGAACCCACATCGATAACCTTTGCCATATCGGTCACAACTGCCGGATCGGTGCGCATGTCGTGATGGCGGCATTCGCAGGTGTCTCCGGGTCGTCTGAAGTCGGCGATGGTGTGCAGTTCGGCGGCCGCGTCGGGCTCAAGGATCATGTCCGCGTCGGCGCTGGCGCCCGTATTGCCGCAGGGGCGGCTGTGCTCAGCGATGTACCTGCAGGTGAGACCTGGGCAGGCTATCCCTCGAAACCCATCCGTACCTGGATGCGCGAGCTTGCATGGCTGGCCCGCTCGGCGCAAAAGCGTTCCAGCACAAAGGAATAGCCGGGGATTCCGGCCGAGGGCGCCGGCAAGATGGCTGTTACGATTCACCCCACCGCGATTGTCGAACCTGGCGCTGAACTCGCCGACGGCGTCGAGATCGGTCCGTTCTGCACGGTCTCCGCGCGCGCGCGGCTGGGCGAAAATGTGCGCCTCGTTTCACACGTCTCCATTGCTGGCTCCACCTGGATCGGCGCGCGCACCGCCGTCTCACCGTTTGCTGCTCTGGGCGGACCGCCGCAGGACACCAAATACAGGAATGAGGATACCAAACTCATCATCGGCACGGATTGTCTCGTGCGCGAAGGCGCCGTCCTTCATATCGGAACGGTGCAGGGGCGCGGACAAACGGTGGTCGGCAACAAATGCATGCTGATGAATGGTTGCCATGTCGGCCATGACGGTCTGATCGGCAATGGTGTTATTTTTTCAACGCACGCCGTCACGGGCGGATCCGCCACCATCGAGGACTCCGTGATCATCGGCGGCAACGCCGCCATCCACCAGCTTGGCCGTGTTGGCATGGGCGCCTTCATCGGCGGATGCGCGCCGGTGGTGGGCGACGTGATCCCATATGGCATGGTGCACAACAGCGGCGCGCTGCATGGCCTCAACATCACGGGCCTGAAACGACGCGGGGCCACGCGCGAGACGATCCATCTACTGCGCAATGTCTATCACGAGCTGTTCCATGGAGCGGGATACTTCGAGGATCGCCTGGCGAAGGTCACCGCTGACCACTCCGATGTGCCGGAAGTGAAGCGCATCGTCGACTTCATCGCCGCGGGCGAGAAACGTCCGCTCTGCGTGCCGAGATCGTCCTGATGGCTGCGCGCCTCGCCATTGTCGCGGGCGGGGGAGACCTGCCACGCCGCGTCGCCGAACAGGCGCGCCGCACCGGCCGTGATCCCTTCGTTGTCGGTCTGAAGGGGTTCGTCGATCAGGCGCTCCTCGCTGAATTCGGCGGCCCCGAGCTTTCGGTCGGCGAACTCGGCCGCCTCATCCAGCTGATGAAGAAGGAAGGCTGCGAGGAGATGGTCTTCGCCGGCTGGCTCAAGCGGCCGGACTTCAATTCGCTCAAGCTGGACCTCAAAGGCATACAGTCGCTACCCCGCATCCTCGCCGCCGCGAAGAAGGGCGACGACGCCCTCCTGCGTTCCGTGATGGACGTGTTCGCCGAGGCTGGCTTCCGCATCATCGGCGCAGACGATGTGCTGGATGATCTTCTCGTTGGAGCAGGCGCGCTCACCGCACGCTCGCCCCGCCCCGAAGACTGGGCCGATATCCGCCGTGCGGCGGAGGTGGCGAAAATCTCCGGCTCGCTTGAGATCGGACAGGGCGCCATCTCCTGCGCCAGCCTGATCCTCGCGGTCGAGGCGCAGGAGGGCACGGACCGAATGCTCGCCCGCATCCCCGACCTGCCCGTCGAAATCCGCGGCACGTCAGACCAGCGCCGCGGCGTGCTCGTGAAACGTCCCAAGCCGCAGCAGGAGCGCCGCATCGACCTGCCCACCATCGGCCTCGCCACCGTCGAGGGCGTCACCAAGGCCGGCCTCGCCGGCATCGCTGTCGAAGCTGGCGTCGCGCTGGTCGTCGACCGCGAGAAAGTCGCCGCCGCAGCCGAAGCCGCCGGCATCTTCATCTATGGCTTCACCGAGGCGGAACTCGCGTGACGCACGTCTTCCTTGTTGCGGCAGAAGACTCCGGCGACGCCATCGGCGCCGATGTCATCGACGCATTGCGCGCAATGAACCCGGATATCCAGATCTCCGGTATCGGCGGCGAGCGCATGAAGACGCGCGGCGCGCACACCGATGTCGATATGTCCGGCCTCGCCGTGCTCGGCCTCATCGAAGGCCTGAAGGCCTATGGCCGCGTGAAGCAGGCGGTCGAGGATGTCGCCGCCATCATCGCGAAAGCCGATCCCGACAGCGTTGTGCTGATCGACAGCTGGGGCTTCATGTGGCGCGTCGCGCGCGCGCTGAAACTGCGCGGCGTCCGCGCGAAACGCATCAAGTTGATCGGCCCGCAGGTCTGGGCCACGCGCCCCGGCCGCGCCCGCGTGCTGGCGCAATGGGTCGACCACCTCTTGTGCATCCACCCGTTCGAGCAACCCTTCTATGTGAAGTGGGGCTTGCCCACGACGGTGATCGGAAACCCCGCGCTTCATCGCCTGCCGATGGGTGACGGCGCAGGCTTCCGCCAGCGCCACGACATTCCGGCGGACGCGCCGATCATCGGCCTCTTGCCCGGCAGCCGCGCGTCCGAGATGCGCCGCGTCGCGCCCACGCTCTTCGACGCGGTGGGGCAGGCTCATCGCGCCACGTCCGGCAGCCATGTCGTCTGCATGGTCGCGCCCAGCGTCGCCGCCGAAGTCGAACGCCAGGCAAAGGCCCAGCCCTATCCCGTCACGCTGGTGCGCGACGAAGCCGAGAAGGCCGACGCTTACGCCGCCATGACGGTCGCCGTCGCCTGCTCTGGCACGGTCACGACCGAACTCGCCGCACAAGGCGCCGCCGTAGTCACGGGCTATCGCCTCGGCTGGATCACATGGGCGCTGCTGCGCGGTTTCCTGTTCAAGTCGAAATACTCCGCGCTCGTCAACGTCGCCGCCAACCGCGAAGTCATACCGGAATTCATCCAGACTCGCTTCCGTGCAGACCTCATCGCGCAGTCCACCATCACGCGCCTGGAGAACCCCGCCGTCCTGCGCGGGCAGTTACAGGGCCAGCGCAACGCGATCACGGTGATGAAGGGAACGGGCAAGCCGGCTGCGGAGATTTCTGCAGAGACGATCCTGCGTCTGTCCTGAACGCGCTGGCGCTGCGTGGCGCGCCTTTCGCCAAACAAAAAGGGCGGCCCCATTGGAGCCGCCCTTCTGCTTTGGATCGCCGAAGCGCCTATTTGCGCTGGCCAATCGGAACATAATCGCGCTGTGCGGCGCCGGTGTAGATCTGGCGCGGACGGCCGATGCGCTGCGTCGGGTCCGTCGTCATCTCTTCCCACTGGGCGATCCAGCCAACCGTGCGGGCCAGCGCGAACAGCACCGTGAACATCGAGGTCGGGAAGCCCATCGCCTTCAGCGTGATGCCTGAATAGAAGTCCACGTTCGGGTAGAGCTTCTTCTCGATGAAGTACTCGTCCGACAGCGCGATGCGCTCAAGTTCCATCGCCACTTCGAGCAGCGGGTCGTTGATGCCAACTTCCGCAAGCACTTCCTTGCAGGTCTGCGCCATCACCTTGGCGCGCGGATCGTAGTTCTTGTAGACGCGGTGGCCGAAGCCCATCAGGCGGACGCCGTCCACCTTGTTCTTCACCTTGTCCACGTGCTTGCGCACGTTATCGACGGTGCCGATCTCTTCCAGCATCTGCAGCGCGGCTTCGTTGGCGCCGCCATGGGCCGGGCCCCACAGGCAGGCGATGCCGGCCGCGATGCATGCGAAGGGGTTCGCGCCCGACGAGCCGGCGAGACGGACGGTCGAGGTCGAGGCGTTCTGCTCGTGGTCGGCGTGCAGGATGAAGATGCGGTCCATCGCGCGGGCGAGAACCGGGTTCACCTTGTAGTCTTCAGCCGGGACGGCGAACGACATGCGCAGGAAGTTGGACGCGTAGTCCAGCTCGTTGCGCGGGGACACGAAGGGCTGGCCCGTGTGATACTTGAACGCACGCGCCGCGATCGTCGGCATCTTTGCGATCATGCGGTGCTGGGCGACCTTGCGCTGCACTGGATCATCAACGTTCGTTGAGTCGTGATAGAAAGCCGAGAGAGCGCCGACAGCGCCGCACATGATGGCCATCGGGTGAGCATCGCGGCGGAAGCCTTCGAAGAAGCGATCGAACTGCGCGTGCAGCATCGTGTGGCGCGTGATCGTGTTGTTGAATTCTTCGCTCTGCGCCGTGTTCGGAAGCTCGCCGTGCAGCAGCAGGTAGCAGACTTCGAGGAAGCTCGAGTTCATCGCGAGCTGGTCGATCGGATAGCCGCGGTGGAGCAGGATGCCCTGGTCGCCGTCGATGTAGGTGATCTGGCTCTCGCAGGAGGCGGTGGACGTGAAGCCCGGGTCCAGCGTGAACATGCCGGTCTGGGCGTACATCTTGCCGATGTCGATCACATCGGGGCCGACAGTGCCCGAGTACACGGGCAATTCGACGGTCTTGCCATTGGCTGTGACGGTCGCCTTGCCGTTGGGTTTCACCTTGTTCTGCATCGACCGAGTCTCCTCAATATTCGCCGGCTATAACCGCTCAGTTTCCCTAGCGGGCATATTCTCTGATACGTGCGAAAGCTTCATTACGTCCTAGCAACACCAGCACAAGACTTATATCGGGCGCCGGGGCGCCTCCAGTAAGCACTGCGCGCAAAACAGGGCCAATTTTTCCAAGGCCAATGCCAATTCTGGCGCAGAACTGGGCAAGCTCTTCCTTGATAGCGGGTTCCGACCACTCCGGCAGCCCTTCCAGGTGCGGTAACAATGCCGCCAGCCGGCCGCGCGCCTCTTCATTCACCTGATCGGCGGCTTTCCCGGTCAGCTGGATCGGCTTCAGGTCGGTCAGGAATCGGGCCTGCTCGCTCAACTGGACAAGGTTCGCGGCCCGCGTCTTGAGGTGCGGCATCGCGTCCCGGATGCGGGTTTTGATCGCGTCGGGAAGCGCCTTCGCCTCCGGCCGCGCGACCCACAGGTCGAACAGCCGCTGGTCGTCGGCCAGCGCCATGTAGTGCTTGTTCACCGAGTCGAGCTTGGCAAAGTCCAGCCGGGCGGGGGCCTTGTTGAGGCCGGTCAGGTCAAACCATTCGATGGCCTTCTCGTCCGGGATGATCTCGTCGTCGCCATGGCTCCAGCCCAGCCGCAGCAGATAGTTGCGCATGGCTTCGGGCAGGTAGCCCAGGATATCGCGGTATTCGTCCACTGCCGTCGCCCCGTGGCGCTTGGACAGCTTCTTGCCGTCTGGCCCATGGATCAGCGGCACGTGAGCGTAGTCCGGCCGGGGCCAGCCCATGCCGATATAGATCGGCAGCTGCCGGAATGTATTCAGGAAGTGGTCGTCGCCCCGGATCACATGGGTCACGCCCATGTCGTGGTCGTCCACCACCACCGCCAGCATGTAGGTCGGCGTCCCGTCAGACCGCAGCAGGATCAGTTCATCGAGATCGGCATAGCTACGCGAGACCGTGCCCTGCACATTGTCGCTCACCGTCAGCTCGCCCGTATCCGGCATCCGCAGGCGCACCACGGTGGGTGCGCCTTCCGGCAGCGGCCTGGCTGGATCACGCCAGGGTGAGCGGAACGGCTTCAGCAGATCTTCCATCCGCGCCTGTTCGCCTGCCGAGAGCGATCCCTCCGCCGATTTCTTCTTCTGCAGCGCCTCGGCTTCATCCCGCCGCGCCTGCAGATCCTCCGCCGGCACCGGGCAATGGTAGGCGGCGCCACGCTTCACAAGCGCGTGCGCAACCTCCGCATGACGGTCTGCGCGGGTGGATTGCAGCACCGGCGGCTCGTCTCCGCCGAGTCCCAGCCAGTTCAGCCCGTCCTGAATCGCGTCGATGGCGGCCTGCGTCGACCGCTCCTTGTCGGTGTCCTCGATCCTCAGCAGGAACTTGCCGCCCTTGGCTCGCGCATATAGCCAAGAAAACAGGGCAGTCCGCGCGCCTCCGATATGGAGGTAGCCGGTGGGCGAGGGGGCGAAGCGGGTGACGACAGTCATCAGGTTCCAGTATGGGCTCAGAAGCGCGTTCGCACAGGAGCGCGCGCCCTGAAGACCACATCCGCTCCTTCGCTGGCAAGCCTTGGCGCAGACGCGGCCCCCTCCGGCCCGGTCTCCCGGCTTCTGGCGTACCTGCGGGGCGCATACGTCGATCAGGCGTTGCGCTGGCCGCTGCTCCTGCCGCTGGGCATGGTCGCCGGCGCCGCCATCTACATGACCGCACAGGATGAGCCTGGCTGGGAGCTTCTGATCGGGCTCGCCGCAGCGCCCTCCCTGCTATGGCTGCTGCTGCGCCGGCGCGGGGCGGGGCTGCTGCCGCTGGCCGTGGCTTTTCTCGCCTGCATGGCGATCGGCGCGCTGTCGGGGAAAGTTCGCGCCACGCTGATCGCCACACCCATCCTGAAAGAACATATCGGCCCGGTTCGCATCGAAGGCATCGTCGCCGAGATCGACTCCAGCGAGCGCAGCCGCCGTGTCCGTGTCGATGTGCGCGCCATCGAGGGCCTCACGCCCGAACAGACCCCGCGCTATGTCCGCTTCAGCTTCAAGGGAGAACTCGGTCTCGTGCCGGGCAGGGCTATCTCATGTCGCGCGATCATCTCGCCGCCGCCGCGGCCTGTCGTTCCGGGCGACTATGAATTTCACCGCGACGCCTGGTTTCAGCAGCTTGGCGCAGTCGGCTTCTCGATAGGCGCGTGTCAGCCGCTTCCTGTTCGTCCGCCCACCAATCTCGACGACCAGATCTTCCACTGGCTCGGCGCAGTCCGCCGCGCCATGGCGGAGCATGTCTACAGGGCGGCGGGCGAGAATGGCGGCGCTGTGTCCGCCGCCATGGTCTCGGGCGATCGCAGCTTCATCACGCCGGAAGACAGCGAGGCGCTGCGCCTTTCGGGGCTCGCGCACCTGCTGTCGATCTCCGGCGTTCACATGGTGCTGGTTGGCGGCATCGTGTTCTTCGTCGTGCGCTTTGGCTGGCCATTCATCGAACCGCTCTCCCTGCGTGTGCCCTCCGTCCGCGCGGCAGCCCTCGCCGCCATCATCGCGTGTACGCTCTACTTCGCCGTCTCCGGCATGGAGGTCGCAACCCAGCGCGCCTACATCATCGCGCTCATCTGCTTCGGCGCGAAGCTGTTCGACCGCCCCGCGCTCTCTCTCCGCTCGCTCGCCATCGCGCTCGCCGCCGTCGTGCTGGTGCAACCTGAATCCGTTGTAACGCCTGGCTTCCAGATGTCCTTCGCCGCCTCCGGCGCGCTGATCGCCCTCTACGAAGTCTGGCCAAAGCTCGACCGCCCGGAGCAGCCCGGCGTCATCGCGCGCATCGGCGGGTGGTTTGTCGCCGCCTCGGCCACATCCGTTGTCGCCTCGTTTGCCACCATGCCCTTCGCCATCCACCATTTCGACCGCGCCGCAATCTTCAGCGTGATCGCCAACATCGTCTCCACGCCTGTCATCACTCTCTGGACCACGCCCGCGGCCGCGTTGGCGGCCATCGCGGCGCCATTCGGGCTGGATGAGTTCTTCCTGTGGCTGATGGGGCAGAGCCTCGATCTGGTGCTAACCATCGCGCACCTTTCGGCAACCCTGTCGCCGGACGTAGACCTGCCGCGCCTCGACGGCATCGGCATGGCGCTCGCCGCGACAGCCATCGCGCTGTTCTGCACGCTCTATCGACGGGGTCGGATCTTCGCTGCAATACCGGCCGCCGCCGCGATCTGGTTCTGGCTCGCCGCGCCGCAGGCCATCGGCTACGTCGCTGACGATGGTTCGGTTTTCATGAAGCAGGCGGACAGCTGGGTCGAACTCACTGACTGGCGCAGCAAGAACGGTCTCAACCCGCTCATCATCGGCGACAAGATTCAGAAGTCGACCTGTCCCGGCAAGGGCGCCAACTGCACACTCGATGTAGACGCCGGACAGCTCACGATCATGTCTCCGGAAGCGGGGCCTGCATCCAGCATCGCATCTCCGCTAACAACTGGATGCGCCTCAGCCGCCCAACTGACGCTGAAGCCGTCCAACGAACCCGCGCTCGCCGAACCCGCACTCCCGATAGCGCCATGCGATTTCATCGGACAAGGCGGCGCAGCCATACAGCGCGACAGCAAAGGACTGCGGAACTCGCCAGCCCAGCCCCAGCGCAACCGCCCCTGGACCCAGCCGCTCTACGCCCCGGTCACAGACAGGTCGCGTCGATAGTCTCGTGGCGCCTCACTGATACCGGCGAACAAGCGCGACCAGCTTGCCCTGGATCTTCACATGGTCCGGCCCGAAGATCTGCGTACCGAAAGCCGGGTTCGCCGCTTCCAGCGCGATCGAGCCGCCCTTCTTGCGGAAGCGTTTCAGCGTCGCCGTTTCATCGTTGATCAGCGCCACCACGATATCGCCGGACTGCGCCATCTCGGTCTTCTTGAGGATCACGATATCCCCGTCGAGAATGCCGGCGTTGATCATGCTCTCGCCCTGAACTTCGAGGGCGTAATGCGTATCCGGATCAAACCCGTCATCCGGCGCGGCGACGCGGTGCGTCTCATGCTCGATCGCGTCGATGGCGGTACCAGCCGCGATCTTGCCCATGACCGGGATGTTGATCGGGCGCGCCACGGGAGCAGCCTTCCGGGCGCCGCCATTGCCTTCCACCACGCTCGGACGGAAGGGCGTACGGCCCACGGGCTGCGGAACCGCGCTCTCAGGGAGCTTCAGAACCTCCAGCGCCCGCGCCCGGTGGGCGAGGCGGCGCAGGAACCCGCGCTCCTCAAGCGCTGTGATAAGCCGGTGGATGCCCGACTTGGACGCCAGATCGAGCGCTTCCTTCATTTCATCGAAGGACGGAGAGACCCCCGTTTCCTTGATCCTGTCATTGATGAACAGGAGAAGTTCGCGCTGCTTTTTCGTGAGCATAGGAGTTCCGCCAAACCGTTGAGTCGCAGATAGTTCTACTACCGTTCACGTTTTGGGTCAATTCCGGCTAGTTCCAGTTTACCGTACTGCGGCCAGCGAGTGCACGGATTCGACGGGATTTTCCGACCGCATCAGGCTTTCCCCGATCAGGA
>JAVBYB010000042.1 GCA_030824255.1 bacterium | reverse complement strand
CAATGTTCTCGTGTTCAAGGCCTTCGCCGACCGCGTCCGCCCTGAACAGCCCGTCTATGCGCTACAGGCGGCCGGGGTCGACGGAAAGATGGAGCCGGACCAGACAATCGAAGTGATGGCGGATCGGTATCTGGTTGCGATCCGGCAGGTGCAGTCCACCGGTCCTTACATGCTCGCCGGCTATTCTGGCGGCGGCGTCATTGCCTACGAGATGGCGCGCCGTCTGAAGCAGGAGGGACATGGCACAAGCCTGCTCATGCTGATTGACACGCTTGAGCCGAGTCAGATGCGCAGCCCTGTCACGATGCTGGATCGCTTTCGCAATATGCACCGCGTGAGACTCTATCGCTATGGTGACCTACCGAAGGTGCTCTGGAAGTACCAGCTACGTCCGCGCATTCGCAAACTTCTCGGCGTGCCTGATCTGCCCACAATGCGCACGCCGCTTGAGGCCGCTTCGGATGCCGTGGATGTCGCCTACAAGAATGCGCAGTGGGCTTACAACACCCCTGAATTCGGTGTTGATGTGGTGGTTATCCGCGCCACCGACGCCCGGATGAATTTCCTGCGCAGCGGGCCTTCGCTTGGCTGGAGCCGGTTCGTGAAGGGCCGAATCCAGATTATCGACGTCGACGCGGAGCACGACTTTGTTTTCACTGAGCCGTCGCTGTCGCAGCTGCTGAACGCCTTCAATCTCTGTGTATCGACCCCGGCCATCTCGCCTGCAACCACGTCGGCACAACTCAACGAGGCGAATGACTCGTCGTCTGACATGGTCGAACAGCACGTCGAACGGGCAAAGCTCGCCAAGGCATCCTGAGAGGAAGCGCCGACAATTCCGAAGTTCTCTATGCAATCGGTGGCTTGCACGATGCCGCCATCTATAACGTGTGGCGAAGCGTATCGGTCTAGAGTGCTGTTACTGCCTTTGAGGCAGGGCTTTGCATGAAGGCCAGGAAGTCGTCGACCGTCAGCGGCTTGGCGATGAAGTAGCCCTGGATCATGTCGGCGCCCATCGCTCGCAGGATCGCAAGGACGTCCGCTGTTTCGACGCCTTCTGCGGTGAGCTTCATGCCAAGACTATGTGCGAGATCGATTGTCGACTTCACGAGGAAGGTGTCGCTGTTTCCGTTGCCCAGATTTTCCACGAAGACCTTGTCGATCTTCAGCTCCTCCGCCGGAATAGCGCGCAGGTAGGAGAGCGATGACAGGCCCGAGCCATAGTCATCGATTGAAATGCCGACGCCAGCCTGTTTGAGCTCGTTCATCACGTCCAGCGCCAGACGGGGATTGTCGATCACTGCTGTTTCGGTGATCTCGAAGCAAAGCCTGGCGCCGGAGCGTCGGATCTGGCGCAGCGCCCGTTCTGCAAATTGCTCGTTCGCGATCAACCTGCCGGAGACGTTTACAGACACTGTGACGTCGTGACCGGCCTTGTGGAAGATGCGCTGGTCCGCGATCGCGCGATCAATGACCCAGTCGGTTAGGGGGCGGATGTGGCCGGTTTCCTCGGCCATGTCGATGAACGCGTCGGGCCGGATCATTCCGCGTTGCGGATGTCGCCAGCGGAGTAGCGCCTCCGCAGAGTTCACCCGATCTTTTCGGAGATCCAGTTTTGGCTGGTGCGCCAGGAAAAGTTCGCCGCTGGACAACCCATGTATCATCGAGCTCATCAGCGACAGCGTCGTCGCCGGGTCGCCATACGCGGCCGGATCGAACCATCCGGTTATATTGCGTTGCGCGCGGGCCTGCTCGACAGCGACTTCAGCGCGCTCCAGCAGCTCAAGATGCGCCTTGGCATCCTCCGCATCGCAGGCAAGCCCGGCGGTCACCATCACGTCGATGCGGTCACCGTCCAGCGTCACCGGGCTGGATATGGCCTGCGCCGTTGCGCGAATCGCGGCTTCGGCTGCATCGCGGCTTTCCGCCGCGAATACGACGGCGATAGTGCCAGTGGTTGCGCGTCCCACATGAAGGCCTTCGCCGGAATGCGAGGCGCGCGTCGCAACTTCGGCGACCAATCGGGAAAACAGACCGTGGCCGATGGCGCCGCGTATCTGGTCAAAGCGATTGATACTGATGATCGCGCCGAAGATGTTGCCCGGCTGGGTCTTGCCGCGCAGCGCTACCAGCGCCTCCTGTAGCGCCCGCAGGTTCGGCAAGCCGGTTTCCTGATCGTGCCGCGCGAGGTGCAGGATACGTTGTTCGCGGGCGGTGATCTCGGACGACATGACGTTGAAATTCGCCGCCAACTCCGCAATCTCATTGCGGCCCGTTACCGCGACTTCGGCAACTTCGCCGCGAGTCAGCTGGTCAGCAGCGAAACGCAGGCCGGAAATGGGTCCCGTCACGCGACGCGAGACAAACCAGCTGCCAAGGACAAGCGCAACAAGGCCAATTGCGCCGATCAGCGCGATGGTTGCGAGCATGTCGCGATAGTGCGCCTGGTTCATGGTAAGGGAATATTCGAGCAGAAGCGCCGCGGAGGTGCCCTCGGCAAACACCTGCAGGGTCTTGACGCCTCCGATCGAGTTGCGTTCCGGCATGTTGATCAGTATGTCGCCATCCGTCTCGACTGCGCGACTGGCGAGGTCTTCGCCGGCAATGCCAATGGCGCGTCCGGGTCTGTCTTCGAGCGCTGCCCATTCCTGATTTTCGTGCCGCACGTAAAGGTGCGCGGACAAGGGAATGGCCGAGAGCTGCTCAAGCTCTCCCAGTTGTTCGCCGCCCAGCCGTTGGCCAAACACCACCCAGCCGATCAGCGTGGGTGCGCGCACAGGCGCTGACACGGCTTGATAGGTCGCGTCGCCCAGTGTGAGGACGCCGGATGCGTCGGGGTTGGTGGTGACAGCGGCGAGAAGAGCAGGGTCCGCACGTCCCGTCAGTTCGTCATCAAGCGAGATCGCCGATCCATCGGGACGAATGATCAGCGCCGTGTCAAAGCCGAACCGCGACTGGATGTTGTCGAGCGCGGAAAGCATGGTTTCGTCATCGCCCGTGGCGACCGCCTCACGGAATCCGAAGTCGCGCGCCAGGATTTCTGCCGTTTGCTGCAACTGGTCGGCGCGCAGTTTCCAGATGCGATCGAATACGGCGGACGACGACGTCATTTCCGCACGCACGGCCTGTCTGGAGTTGGCTTCGACCGCCACCCAAACTGCGCCGGCAATCAGCAGCAGAACCGCGCTAAAAAGCGCCGCATAGATCAAGGTGAGTTCGGAAGAGAGGCGTTTGAACATGCTGATTCGCCGACGGATTACCTTGGCGGCGCGATATCAAGTACAAACGTCACGGTCGTGACCCCTGCAGACACAGTCACTGTCTGTGTAACGGTCTGGTCCTTCGCGGTGGCATAGGGGTGCCATGCATCAATGCGCCTGCTGCCTTCGGGCGCCGCAGGCAGCCGGGCTACGCCATCAGCTCCGGACTTTGCTGCCCAAAGCGTATCGACCACGCGGATGAAGGCCACCATCTGGTCGTGGATGTTGCAGCCGAGTGCAGCAACCCCCGCGGTCTTGAAGGTGATGACACGCTTCTCTTCCCGGCCGTACAGCTCAAGCTCGAACTTGTTGCCTTTGGAAAACGAGTAGACGTGATGCCGGAATTTATCGAGGTTCGGAAACTCGACGGTCGATCCAACCGGCGCGATCAGAACGAAAGGCGCGAACTGCTTCGACGCTTGTGCCATTCTAAGGCCATCGGCCGGAGCGGGTTTCGGATCGCCCGGCTTTGCAGGGATAAATACCACCGCGTCTGGCAGGGGCTTTCCATCGGGCGTCGTCACGCGGACGACGATGTCGCCGGCCCACGCCTGCGCTGCAAAGAGAAGCGATGTGGCCGCTGATATAAGGAACCTGCCAAGCATGCGTCTTCGTATCACCGCAGGTTGAAGATGCCGTAAAGCCAGCCGGGGCCAGCCCTGAGCTGTTTCGTGTTGGTTAAACCTTCCATGCAAACTCGGCGCATCGCGCGCAGCAGTGTGCGCAAGCTGCTGTGGAACCCTGAATGTCACGACTTGGCGTTGCCTGCTTCGCTCTCGCCATGTGGACGCCGCTCGCGGCCTATGCGCAGGAAGACTCGCCTGCGATAGACGTCGAGACAGGCGGCAAGCTGAAGCTTACGCGCGGCGTCTCGACAGTCGAGGGGCAGGGCGGTGGCGGGCTTACGCCATGGGCGCTCATAACCGGCAACGAAACAGATCGTGGCGTCGGCGGCACTGCTCATGTTACCGGGGTTGAGCTGCCGGATTATTCGCTCCTCTCCTATGGCGCCGCGCTCGGTCTCTTCGATCGCGTTGAGCTCAGCTACACGCGCCAGGAGTTCGACACACGAGATGTTGGTGCGGCGCTCGGCCTGGGCCGCGGTTTCACTTTCGGGCAGGATATCTGGGGCGCAAAGCTGCGTGTGGCCGGCGATGCGATCTATGATCAGGACACATGGCTGCCGCAGGTCGCCATCGGTGCAAACTGGAAGAAGAACGATCAGGGCGCCGTTGTTTCCGCTGTGGGTGGGAGAGACGACGAAGGCTGGGAAACATACGCTACTGCCACGAAGATCCTGCTCGACAGCTCTCTGCTGCTGAACGGCACGCTGCGCTGGACCAACGCGAACCAGACAGGCCTGCTAGGATATGGCGGCAACCTCAATGATGACCATGAACTGATGGGCGAGTTCTCAGCCGGTTGGCTGTTGTCGCCAGATATCGTCGTTGGTGCAGAGTACCGGATGAAGCCGGATAACCTCGCAATCGCGCGGGAAGACGACTGGGTCGACATCTACGCCGCCTGGGCGATCAACCACCATCTCACGCTGACTGGCGCGTATGTTGATCTCGGTTCGATCGCGACTTTTGACGATCAGCGTGGTGTCTATCTTTCACTGCAGGCGGGGTTCTGATCATGCGGATGGCTCTTGTCTGCACGCTCTCGGCGATCATCTTCGTGGCGCCCGCCTTCGGGCAACCGATGCCGCCAGTTCCTCCTGGCGAGGAGACAGTCGACGCCTACACGATCTCCGACGCCAACGCCGGCGCCACACCGGTGGACGGACAGGACTTGTTCGCCGCGTTTCATGGGCACGAAGGGATCAGCCGGATTGTGGATGGCCTCGTCGAGCAAGTGCAGAAAGACTCTCGGCTGACAGAGATATTCAAGGCGTCAGATTTTGTGCGATTGCGGCGTACACTCAAGGAACAATTCTGCCACATTCTGAATGGGGGTTGCTCCTACACCGGGCGAGACATGAAATCAGTTCACGCCGATCACGGGATCACCACCGCCGAATTCAATGCGCTTGTCGAAGTGCTCCAGGCCGCAATGACGCGGGAGGGCATTGTGTTCTCGGCTCAGAACAGGCTGCTGGCGAAACTGGCGCCAATGAAGCGGGATGCGGTGACTCGCTGAACGTCCAAGCGACGCGAGACATGTGGTTCCGAAGTGGCGCCCGATTCAGAAGCCGCGCGACAATCGCGCGAGGCGTCAAGGGGCCAGCATCAGTGCGGGACTTTCTCGAGGCCGATGGAGCAATTTACAGGGCCTTCCACATCCAGCGTCGCATGCTTTGCCGCCCCGCGTGATGCATATCGGGTTCGCTCCGGATCCACCTGCAGCCAAGTCATGACGCGACTCGTGCGGCGCGGTCGCGCGCCCAACAGAGCTGCTTGCCGTTAATCCAGGAGATCTCTCGTGCGCGAAGTCGTAAAGATCTCCCCGCCGGGGTCTGACGGATTCGTCTTGTCTAGCCTCCGAGGAAAGGTCATTACTTGCGTAACAAGACCAGATGGAGGATTGTCGTGGCAGAGTCAGGCAAGCTTGATCGGCGTGCTGTCGTGGCGTTTGGGGCGGTGAGCGCTGCGATGGCGTTGGCGCCCGGCGCGATGGCTCAGGGAGCAGATGCAGTGAGGCCCAGCCGTCTTCGTCATTATGTGATCGCCGCGAAGGACATGGATGCTGTCTGCCGGCAGCTTTACGACCTGCTGGAGGTTGAGCCGGTCGCAAAGCCGCCCGGAAACAGTCCGACGCTGGCGTTCGGCTTCGACACGCGCATGATCCGTGTCGGCACGACGATGCTGGAAATCGTCTCGCCCGTCCGCGAGCCGCACCAGCTGCATGATTTCTTCGCCGAGCGTGGCGGCGATGGCGGGTTCATGGTGGTGCTGCAGACCTATGATGACGACGCCTTGCTGGCGCGAGCGGCTGCAAATGGCCACAAGCTGGCGTTCGAGATACCGGATTTCCGCGGCCAACATCTGATGCAGTTCAACTACAAGACGTTCGGCTCCCGCTTCGAATTCTATAAATACACGCCCGAGGACAATTGGTGGGGCAACCCGCTCCATGGCGACTACAACGATCCAAAGGCGGCCGAGGACATACTGGGCGGCGAGGTGGCTGTGCCTGATCCGGCCGCCATTGCCGCGACGGCGGCGGCGACGTTCCTGGCCCGGCAGGAAGGATCGACGGTGCACTTCATCGACCGGCGGATTGATTTCGTGCCGAGCGGGGACGGCCCGCGCGGCCTGACCGCGATTTACCTCAAGGCGCGCTACCGAAGCCGCGTCGGCGAGACAGCGACGGTCGCAAATGTCGAGTTCCGGTTCGTGTGATCCAGAGCGCCATCAAGTATGGTAGTGCAAGTCGCGGAATGAGGCGCGGGCTGGGCCGAGACCGGACCGTGCGGTTGGCGCAGGACGCGTCGAGAAGGAAGGGACGTCCGATGAGCAAGCTTGTGGGGCGCGTGAAGGCCACGCTTGGCAAGACGGATCACCCCTATCTGAACGGGGCGTGGACGCCTAACTTCGAGGAGTATGACGACGACGCCATGGAGGTAATCGGCGAGATTCCCGCCGACATCGACGGTATCTATGTGCGCAACACCGAAAACCCGGTGCACGACTCCATCGGCAAGTACCATCCCTTCGATGGCGACGGCATGTTGCACATGATGCAGCTCAGGCATGGCAAGGCGAGCTACAAAAACCGCTTCATCCGCACGCGCGGATTCCTCGCCGAGCAGGAGGCGGGCGAGGCGCTGTGGATCGGCTTCACGGGCAAGCCCCAGAAATCCAAGCGCAAGGGATGGGGCGCTCATGGCCACATCAAGGACAGCTCATCCACGGACATCGCAGTTCATGCAGGTCGGTTGCTGTCGACCTTCTGGCAGTGTGGCGAGGGCTATCGCCTGTCGCCGGAAAATCTCGACACGCTGGGGATCGAAGGCTGGGTGCCGCTAGATGGCATTTCGGCTCACCCGAAAGTCGATCGCAGGACGGGGGAGTTGATGTTCTTCAATTACTCGACCCACGCACCTTACATGCACTATGGCGTCGTAGGCGCCGACAACCGGCTGAAGCATTACACCGCCATCGACTTGCCTGGGCCACGCCTGCCGCACGACATGGCGATTTCGCCGAACTATTCGGTGCTCAACGACTTCCCGCTCTACTGGCCCAAGGAGATGATCGACCAGGGCTTCTACGTGCCCGTGTACGACCAGTCGCGCCCGTCGCGCTTCGCCGTCATTCCGCGCCATGGCGACGGCTCCGAGGTGAAGTGGTTCGAGGCGGAACGGACCTACGTTCTCCATTTCACCAACTGCTATGAAGAGGGCGACGAGGTGGTCCTCGACGGCTACTTCCAGAAGAGCCCGTGGCCGGAGCCGCTGGAGACAATGCCGGACCCCTACAAGCTTATGGGGGCGGGGCTCGACCTTCATTCGCTGCAGACGCACCTGCATCGCTGGCGCTTCAATTTGAAGACCGGCAAGACGCATGAAGAGCGTCTCTGCGACGAGGACGCCGTCGAGTTCGGCGTCATCAATCCACTCTTCCAGGGCGTGAAGAACCGCTATGTCTACAGCGCTGTCGGCGAGAAGGGCTGGTTCCTGTTCAGCGGACTGGTGAAGCACGACCTCGAGACGCGGACCGTGACCCGCTTTTCATTCGGTGAGCAGGCCTACGGTTCGGAGCCCCGTTTCATTCCGCGCAAGGGCGGCACGAACGAGGACGATGGCTATCTGATCAGTTTCATCACCAACATGAAGACTGACAGATCGGAATGCGTGATCCTCGATGCGCGGGACATCGCGGCGGGGCCGGTCTGCCGGATCATGCTGCCCCACCGTATCTGTAGCGGCACGCACACCGTGTGGGCCGGCGCCGATGAACTCGAAGCCTGAGGAGGCGCACATGAGCCGGCCCGTTTTCATCCTGGGAGGCTACCAGACCGACTTCGCACGCAACATGGCGCGCGAGGATCTCGGCATATTCGACCTCATGAACGAGGCGATGACCGGCGCCTTCGAGGCGACAGGCGTGCGCCCGAAGGATGTCAAGGTTGGTCATGTCGGCAACTTCGTGGGCGAGCTGTTTGCCGGTCAGGGAATGCTGGGCGGCTTCTATGGCCATGTGCATCCGGATCTGGCCGGCATTCCGGTCTCGCGTCACGAGGGCGCGTGTGCATCGGGCTCGCTGGCGATCCTGGCGGCGATGGCAGACATTGAAAGCGGCCGATATGATCTTGCGTGCGTGACTGGCGTGGAGCTGATGCGCAATGTCAGCGGCAAGACAGCGGCGGACTATCTGGGCGCTGCGGCGTGGGTGGGACAGGAAGCGACCGACGTCCAGTACGTCTGGCCGGCGATGTTTTCCGACCTCGCCGAGGAATACGACCGGCGCTACGGCCTCAAGCGCGAGCACCTCGCGGCGATCGCGCGCAAGAATTTCACCAACGCGCGGCGCAACGACAAGGCGCAGACGCGCAAATGGACGCTGACCGACCAGCACTTCGCCGTCGATGACGAACTCAATCCGGTCGTCGAAGGCTGGATGCGCCGGCATGACTGCGGACAGGTGACCGATGGCGCGGTCTGCGTTTTCCTGGCGTCGGAGCAGGCGGCCCGGACATATTGCGCCGAACACGGCCTTGGGCTTGAAAGCCTCGCCCGCATCCGTGGGTGGGGCCATACCACCGCGCCGATGCGGATGGACACCAAGCTGAGGGACAGCGCCAACGCGCCCTACGTTCTGCCTTGGACGCGCAAGGCCATCACGGACGCCTACAAGCGGGCCGGCGTTTCCGGGGCGAGAGAGCTCGATGCCATCGAGACCCATGATTGCTTCAGTATATCCGAGTACGCCGCGATCGAGCATTTCGGCGTGACTGCGCCGGGAGAAGCCTGGAAGGCGGTCGAGGATGGACGCATCGAGCTGGGAGGATCGATTCCGGTCAATCCGTCCGGCGGCCTCATCGGCCTTGGCCACCCCGTGGGGGCGACCGGGGTGCGCATGCTTCACGACGCTGCGCGGCAGGTGACCGGCAAGGCGGGCGAGATGCAGGTCGGCGGTGCGCGAACCGTCGGCACATTCAATGTCGGCGGATCGGGCACAACGAACTGCTCGTTCGTTGTCGGCGCCGGGGCCTAGGAGGACGCGACTTGCGACAGCTGATTACTCTCATCGTCGTCGCCGGTGTCGGCGTTGGCCTTTCCTGGTTGATCGGGATGGAGGGCGCACAATGGCAGGCGCTGCCTGTCACGTTTGTCTGCGCGCTTCTGGCCTTTGCGATCAACTGGATGGCGGCCATCCCCGCGATCGCATTGCGCACCGAGGCATTCTTCGATCTCGCCGGCGCGCTGACCTATCTCTGCGTCGTGGCCAGCGCCCTGGCCCTGAGCGCGCCGGCCGGCGTTCGGGAACTGGCCATCGCGGCCATGGTGGCCATCTGGGCGGTCCGCCTGGGAGGCATGCTGTTCACGCGAATAAGGCGTGCGGGCGAGGACAAGCGGTTCCGCGACATCCGGGGCAACCCGCTCCGTTTCCTTGGCGTGTGGAACATGCAGGCGCTGTGGGTGGTGATGACGTCCGCCTGCGCGGTCACAGTGCTGACTTCGTCTGAGCGCGAACCGGTCGATGCCTTCTTCTATGCCGGCGCGGCGATGTGGGTCGTGGGGTTCCTGATCGAGGTTGTCGCCGACGCACAGAAGAATGCCTTCCGCGCGAGGCCCGAGAACAAGGGCCGGTTCATCACGACGGGACTCTGGGCCTGGTCGCAGCATCCCAACTATTTCGGGGAGATCCTGCTCTGGACGGGCATCGCTGTCGCCGCCGTGCCTGTGCTGCAGGGGTGGAGCTGGTTCGCGCTGATCTCGCCCGTCTTCGTCGCCCTGCTGCTGCTGCGCGTGAGCGGGATACCGACGCTTGACCGGTTGGCCAAAAAGCGGTGGGGGAGTGATCCAGGTTATCAGGACTATGTTCGTCGCACCTCGAAACTTCTTCTCCTACCTCCCGGCCGGCCAGCCTAGGCGCCGATCAAGCACCGCATGACGCTCTACAAGAAAGATATCGCCAGCAACGCGAAGCTGATCCGGACATGCTCGATCTGGCGCGCGCTGGATGTCGTGGGCGATGTGCCAACGCTTCTGGTGCTGCAGGCGCTCTGGCTGCAGGAGAGCCGGTTCAGCGGCATACAGCAGCGCACCAGCCTGCCGAAGGCGCTGCTGTCGGACCGCCTTCGCATGCTCATTGGCGCGGGGCTGATCGAGAAGCGGGATGAAGCGCAGGGCGACGCGGGCCCGGGCTATCGCTTCACGAAAAAGGGTCGTGACCTCTACTGGGTCACGCTGATGTTGCATCGATGGGAAACCAGATGGGCGTCGGCGCCTGCGGGCTTCACGATCCGGCTGACGCATACGACGTGCGGCCATGCCGCGTCGCCCGCGCCTGTGTGTGGCCATTGCCGCACCGAGTTCTCGGCGCGCGACGTTGACTGGGAAGAGGGGCCGGGCCTTGGTCTCATGCTGCCTCACTATGCGAGGCGGCGACAAAAGCGCGAGCTTGCCGCCGCCGCTGACAACCGGATGCTGTTCACGGATGCGGCGCAGTTGCTTGGCGATCGCTGGGCAAGCCTCATCCTGCGGTCAGTCCTGACGGGCCTTCACCGGTACGATCAGATTCTCGACGATACCGCGATGGCGACGAACATCCTGACGGAGCGCCTCAACTGGCTGATCGACTTAGATGTCCTCAAGGCGACGCAGTACGGCCAGTCCGAGAACCGGCTTGAATACAGGCTGACAAGGAAGGGGATCGACTACTTCCCGGTCCTGGTCATGCTCCAGCGCTGGGGCGACATGTATTATGGCGCGCCGGAAGGACCGCCGGTCATCTTCCATCACCGGCCGTGCGGGCACGAGCTTGAGCCAATCGTGGCGTGCGCGCATTGCGTCGAGCCGCTCTGGCTGCGCGACACGCATGTTGAGCTGAGCCCGGCTACGCGCCGCAAGGGTTGATCAGCATCACGATTTGCATCGTGCAACAAAGATCATCCGATGGCTCGAATCTTTGCATCTCGGCCAGAGAGAAATAGTCTCCAGCCGAACGGCCGGAGAGATGACCTGTTTTCCCGAACCCAGCCGCCCCGTTTTGCTCCCTATCGAATATCCGCTCCGTACTCGCCGAGTGGCGGATAGGCTCCTGGCGTAAGTGGGGGAATGGGGGAAGCAGTGATTTTGTCTTTGAGATAAGCAAGCGCGGCGTCGAGCTGGGCGTCCTGTCCGAGATAGGCGGCGCGGGGCATGTTCTCGACCTCAATATCCGGCGAGACGCCACGGCCTTCGACCAGCCAGCGGCCGTCGAGACCGAACTGCCCCATCTCCGCGATGCGGGCCTGACCGCCGTCGATGAGCGGGTTGCGATCGGACAGCCAGATGCCCGCGCCCGCCGTCTGCACGCCGACCAGCGGCGCAAGGTTAAGCGCCTTCACGCCCGCCGCAAAGGTTTCGCCGTCCGAATACGTGCCCTCGTCTATGAGGATAGTGAGATGGCCACGGAAGGTCTGCTGCATGTTGGTGGTCGCAGGTCCTGCCCCTGTCGATGAGGGCCAGAAGGCCCACACCCGGCGCAGCAGCGTGCCGATGATCCAGCTGTCGATGTTGCCGCCGCGATTGCCGCGCACGTCGATGATCAGGCCGTCCTTGTCGTAGTGTTCGTAGAAGTCGCGCGCGAAACTGGCCGCGTCGCCGGCGCCCATGGCGCGAAGATGGAGATAGCCGACCTTGCCGCCCGAGGCGGCAGCGACGGCTTCGCGGTTGTGCTGCACCCAGTCGGCATAGAGCAGGTTGATCTCTTCACCGCGCGAGGCAGGAATCACGATGCGGCTGAGTTGCGTGGCCTCGCGTGTGAAGTCGATGCGAACCTGCTGGCCGGCCTTCTGCATGAGGCGTTCGCCAAGCGCCGCGACCGTGGTGATTTTTGCTCCGTCGATTGCGGTAATGACATCGCCCGGCAGTATACCGACGCCCGGCTTCAGCAATGGTCCCAGTGTATCAGGCCGTGCGCGTTCGCCATCGCGGATGGAAACGATGCGCAGGCCGTTGGGGGCAGCTTCATACGTGGCGCCCAGAAAAGCCGGCACGCCGCTTTCGCGATCCATCGGGATTTCGCCGGCGCGAATCTGGCTGTGCAGGATGCCGAGTTCCGCCGACATCTGTGCGAGAAGATCGTTGAGTTCTGCGCGATGGCCGACGCGTTCGGCGAGCGGCACGAAGCGGTCGCGAACGGCGTTCCAGTTTACGCCGCGCAAGCTGCTGTCGTAGGCGAAATCGCGGTGCAGGCGCCAGGCATCGAGCGCCATCTGGCGCCACTCGTCGCGCGGGTCGACTGCGAGGCGCCAGTCGGAGATCCGGATCGTGCTCTGCTCCAGATCCTTCGGGAAATCCTCGGCAGGATTGACGATGAGGAATTTTGCCTTGGCGGCGGCGCCCTGCTGGACGAACAGCTTGCTGCGATCGGCCGACAGCGCGAAGCGGCGAACGTCGCCGGTGAAGTCTGTCAGTTCCACTTTCTTCGAAGTGATCTTGATACGCCGGAGAGATGCGCCTTCCTCGCCCTGCTCGCCACGCTCGGCGAGCAGGATGTGAGTCCCGGTCACGAGAAGGCCGGCATAGTCGCCGGGGCGCACGGGAACCTCCCAGAGACGGTCCGGCAGGCCGGCCAGAACAACGGGGGCCTGCTTCTCGTCCTTCGACGTGTCCGGCTTTTCGGTCGT
>JAVBYB010000100.1 GCA_030824255.1 bacterium | reverse complement strand
GCCGCGACGGGGTCGTGCGTCACCATAACGATCGTCTTGTTGAACTCGCGGTTCAGCAGGCGGAGGATTTCAAGGATTTCGATCGACGTTGCGCGGTCAAGATCGCCTGTGGGTTCGTCAGCCAGGATCACCTTGGGATCGGCTATGACGGCGCGGGCAATGGCGACGCGCTGCTGCTGTCCGCCCGAAAGCTCGCGCGGCTTGTGGCTGGCGCGATCTGACAGGCCCACGATATCGAGCGCGATACGGGCTCGCTTGCGGCGCTCGTGGGCGCTCATGGGCGTGAGGAGCAATGGGAGCTCCACATTGGCTGCGGCCGAAAGCGCGGGCATCAGATTGCAGAACTGGAAGATGAAGCCGACATTTTCGGCGCGCCATGACGACAGGCGCCCCTCGGACATGCGCGCAACATCGACGCCGTCAAATGCGATCGTACCCGTGCAGGGCCGATCGAGCCCGCCGAGCATGTTCAGAAGTGTCGTCTTGCCTGAGCCGGACGGCCCCGTGATCGCGGTGAAATCGCCGCGGCCGACCGCAACGTTGAGATCCTTGAATACAGGCACAATCTCGCGCCCGCGCCGATAGCTCTTGGAGACGTGCTGGAGTGCGATCAGTGGCTCTCTTACGATCGCGGACGGCTCAACGGGTTTGCTCCAGCTGCCGTCCATTCACTCCTCCGTCCGCAGGAAGGTGACCTTGGCCGCCATCTGCGGCAGGACTTTCGGCTCGAGCTGCTTGAAGGCGACGCGGACCTGGATCGTCGCGCGATCGCGATCCGCCGTGGGAATGACAGCAATGACTTCGCCGGGAATTGTCAGATCGGGATAGGCGTCAAGCACAATGGAAGCTGTCTGCGCTTCTGTTATGCTTGCGATTTGGCCCTCGTTGACATCCACCTCGACCTCGAGGCTTGCCATGTCGACCAGCGTGGCGATGCCGGTGCGGGTGAACTCGCCCCCGCCGGCCGAGGACGACAGGATTTCACCGCTTTGGGCATTCTTGGCGATGATGACGCCGGCGAAGGGTGCGCGGATCTTGTGGCGTTCGACAAAATCCGACTGGCGGTCCACGGCGACCTGCGCCACTCGCATATCTGCGATGGCAGCTTCATGTCGCGCCGTCAGCGACATGATGCGCGTCTTTGCGTTGTCGCGTGCGACAGGCGAAATCGTGGACGTTCGAATAAGCTGCTCGGCGCGGCGCAGCTGGGCCTCACCTTCCATCAAGTCTGCTTCCACGGCCTGCATCGCGGCGCGGGCGGATTGCAGGCGCGCCTGCGCAAGCTCAAGATCGTAGCGCGCCAAGCCGTCATCGAGTTCAGCCAGTATCTGGCCGTGTTTGACGAGCGCGCCCTCTTCGAAATGCACTTTCGTGAGTCGGCCGGTGATGTCAGCGGAAACGGTCGCGGCGCGGCGCGCGATAACGTAGCCGGACGCCACGGTTCCGGCAGCGGGCGTAAGAGGAACGGGTGCAGCCATCTCAACCTTTGAGGCGGACGCGGCGGCCACCGCCTGCCCCGAAGGCTGGGATTCCAGGAACATGGCGAAGCTGACGCCGATGACCGCCATGAAGCCGCCGAGCAGCCAGAACTTTCCCCTGCCTTGCGGACGCGCAAAGGCGGACCGGTCAATCGACAGGGATTGCAGCTTCTCCTTGACGTCCTTGGACACGGCTCACCCCCAGCTCCACAACGACCCCGTGCATGCTCCACGCCACGCCTGTTCGCGTAAAACGCGCGATATCCGACGAGAATTCGCGTTGCAGGCATGCTGCAAGACATTCCGCACTGGCGATCACACCGCTGGGTGGAGGGCTTGGGTTCGTCGCAAGCGCGGCTTGCCCCCCCAACGCAGCCGCGCCAATTCGGTACGGCGCGAAGTACCGATCGCCTGAAGCGCGCGCGATGGTGTTTAGACGCTCGGCAGCTTCGCGGAGCCGGTAAGCGCCTGACTGGCGCGCAAATGCGCATCTACATTTATATATAATGTCGCCTATATATTCCTATTACGCGAATTCTTGGCTTCATGCGCATCAGTTTGGTTTTTGTACTTTTATATATATTCAAAACAACGGTGCCGAAATGCTTCCCGCGATGGGCTTTGTCGATTGACTCGCCACTCTTGGCCAACCTAGCAAATTGTGGACAGGTTGGGTGGAGTACGCACGTGCGTGGAATGGTTCTGGGCATCATCGCGTTGGCGAGCTGGTGCCATGTCGCGCTGCCAGCAGACGCTCAACTTCTCATCGATCGCCTCTGGATTGACCTCACGCCGGATGGTCCCGGGCGCGAAGACATCCTGCTCGGCAATGAAAGTACGGAGCGCTACTACGTCACCCTGACGGCGTCCGAAGTCATCGATCCGGGTACGGAAAATGAGCGCCGGATGGAGATTGCAGACCCCGAAGCACTCGGCCTCCTGATTTCTCCGACACGCGTGATCCTTGACCCCGGCGTTACCCGCGCCGTGCGGATCGTCAGCATCGCCAATCCTCCGGCCAAGGACCGCGTCTATCGCGTAAGCATTGTGCCACAGGTCACGGATGTCGATGCGCCGCCGCCGGTAGCAGGTGAAACCGGCGTGCAGATCCGCCTGCTGATGGCCTATGATGTGCTTGTCGTGGCGCGGCCCGCTGACGCTACGGCCACAGTCGCAAAGACGCCCAAGGATGGCGGATACGTCCTGCGCAACAGCGGAAATACCAGCGTGCTCCTGACAGATGGACAGGTCTGCCCCGCAGGCAGAACGGCCAATTGCACGAAGCTCGCCGATGCACGCCTGCATGCAGGCGGAGAGATGCATATCGATTCGGATATTCCGAATGCGGACATTCTCTACCGCCGGCGAATCCTCGCGAAGGGTGATGGCGAGCCGGTCAAATACTGAGCTCACGCGATCAAAGCATTGCGCATATCGCAAATTGGATAAGCGTGTTGCCCGGCTTGTAATGTCTAGACAAAACTTCAAACGACGGACGACGCCTTTCTACAAACATATACAAGAACCAAAAAGATGTGTTGCTTGATCTGCTTTAAGTTTGACTGGGCAATTAACCCATCTTTAATTGTACGCACCGGCGATTTGCTTCGCTCGGTTAGGTACAATTTGGAGATATGAGATGCTTAGGAAATTGGTGGTGGGGCTCGCTGTGGCGGCCCTGGGCGTGGGGGCTGCGCACGCTCAAACGAATGGTACCTTCGGCTCTACGTCGACAGGTTCTTTCACTCTGAACGCAACGGTCGATCCGGTCGTGCGCGTTTCCGGTCTTAACAACCTGAATTTCTCGATCGGCGCTGCGTTCCTCAACGGCACCAGCCCGAACATCAACCAGCGCTTCGATTACTGCGTGTACTCAAACATTTCTGACCTGGGCTCCTATCGCCTGGCTGTCGGCGGCACGCCCGGACCGGCTGTCAGCTCGAACGCCTGGCTGATGGCAGGCACCGGCCCCGACACGCTCCCGTACTTCGTGAACAGCGATGACGGCACGACCGACCGCCAGATGGGCCCGGGCGACACGTTCCAGTTCGCCTCGGCCGGCAACGGCACGCGTCCGGACACGTCCGACTGCGCCGACACGGGCGAAAACACCGAGCTGGTCGTCGCAATCCGTCGTCAGGACATCCTGGCCGCGAACGCCGGCTCCTACACCGCAACGGTCCTCGTGACCGCGAGCGTTCTCTGATTCCAGGCGGGAGCGGGTTACAGCCCGCTCCCGCTCTTTTTCCAAGGCGGGCGGGGGCAGCCATGAAATTTCCAAGCCTTGTGTGCCTTGCCGGGATTCTTGTCTCTGCGGGAGCGAGCCACGCTCAGGAAACTGAAGCGGGCGCAAGCAGTCATGAATCGCTAGGGGCTCCGGAAGCCAGGCTGGTCATGGCGCCGATGGCGGATGCACAGCTCCACTGGCGCGGCGGAGGCTCTTCGCGTGATGGCGTCCAGTTCTGCGTGAGCAGCACAACAGGACGATACACGCTTGTCATCGCAAGCTCGAACGGGCGTGGCCTACAGGGCGCGACCCACCTCCCTTATTCCGTCAGGCTGGAGAGCGACGGACACGCACAGGACGCAATCATCTCGTCCACCAAGCCGACTGCAATATTCGAGGGACGCGTCTCTTCTGACAGGGATTGCGAACAAGGACCCAATGCCAGGCTGGTGATCGGCCTCGACGGCAAGAACGCCATGGCTGCAAATGCAGGCGCTTATTCAGATCAGGTCAGCCTGATGATCGAACCGCGCTAGCAGATGCGTGGTGGGGCATTTCGTGCGGCATGATCGCAATCATCGACCGAAGACCAGTGGCGGCACGGCAGCTATCGCCATTGCCGGCGGGCTGATTGCGGCCTCGACCAACCAGGCGATGGCGCAGGTCGAGCCGGGGCCTCCTGCGTCGCCCCAGAGATCGGTTGTACCAGACGGATTCGAGGACCTCGACACGTCTGTGGAGACTGTGTTTGACGTTTACTATCAGGGCATGCGCGTAGCATCCGCACCAGGCCGCCTGCAGGATGGCGTCTTCACATTCGGAGCGCCGGACCTCCTGGCAAACAAGCTGCCGGATGCGGACCGCGACAAGGCGACGTCCTTTCTCAGCGGTCCTTTGAGATCCAACGAGCAATTCCGCTGCCCTCCGGGCGAAGCAATTGACTGCGGCGTGCTGCCTTCCGGCGTGTCCGGGGTCATCGTCGATGCAGACAGGTTTCGCGTCGACCTCTTCCTGGGGCGAGAGATGCTGCTCGGCAGCGATACCATCCAGCGTATCGGCCAGCCCGTATCTGGACCCTCGCTGATCCAGGGTATCGGGGCTTCGATTTCCGGAAACAATCAAACAGACAGCCTGCGTCTTGGCCTTGAGCTCAGCACAACGGCCAGTATCGGGCGGACGTCGTTCGTCAGCCGCATCTATGGCGACGACGATCGCGGCCTTCAGGCTGATGAGGCGTACGTCCAGTACTACGGCGACGATCAACGTTACGCAGGCGGGCTCTTCAACACCGAGGGCACGCTTGCACTGACGACAATGCGCGTGGCCGGCGCGCGTCTGTCTTCGTTCTATGGCGGGTATGTGGGAGGTGAATCACAATTCGCCGCGACGGCGGTCGAGGTCGTGCTGCCGCGTCCTGCGCGTGTCGAAATCTATCGCGATGGCGTGCTTATGTCGTCGGCGCAGTATCCCGGAGGCTTGCAGTATCTCGACACCAGCCGGCTTCCAGAGGGCAGCTATCCCATTCGTGTGGTTGTACGTGACGCCAGCGGTGTGATCCTCGATGAAGTGCGTTCATTCACGCGCGCCTCCGACCTGCCTCCCGCAGGCAAGACGGTCTACAGCTTCACGGCAGGTGTCCGCGTCGCTGACAATTTCTCCGCTGTCGGCGTTTCAGAAGATGCAGCATCCTTTCTGCCGCAAAGTACCGACGAGCTGGTAATCGCGGGTTCGGTGAAGCATCTGGTCGCGCCCGGCTTCGCGGTCGGCGCAAGCCTCACATCAGTCGGCGACGATCTCTATCCTGAGGCTTCCGCGCAGCTGTATCACGGCACTGGACGCGGCTTTGCCAGTTTCGCGATGGGGCCGGAGGAACAGTATGCCGGCGTGGTAGGCGGCGGCTTCCAGATCGGGTCGGTGAATACGACGATCGACATACGCGCCGTCAAGGCCAGCCCTGCCCCAGCCGATCCGGCCGAACGGTTCAGCAAGTACCGGCCTTTTCTGCGCGACGAACGCAGCCTGAACGCAACAGTGCAGGCGCCGTTCTACGACGGCTTCTTCAGCGTGCGCGCTGCCTACGGCCAGTTCTCGGAACTCGCCGACAGGCATTTCGCCGGCGTCGCCTACACCAAGCCTGCGGCGCTGGGCTGGCTGGGCAACGGGCTTTTCCGTTTTGAGGCTTCCGTCTCCGACGCGGATGCGCGCGTCGGTTTCAAGTTCACGCTGAATGAGCGGATCGACTCTGTCAGCATGCGCACCAGCGCACTGGGCGCGGAGTACATCTCTCCGCGCGAGAATGGCGGCGGCACACGCTCTGGCGTCTTTCCGGTGGCGCAGCTCGGCTATTCGCGGGAGTTCGAGCTCTCGGATACGCAGCTCACCGCTTCAGGGCTTGCTGGCATTGCAGAGGGCGAAGTCGGCGCTCAGGGCGCCCTGCAGGCGCAATCCGGACTTGGCGAAGCGGACCTGTCAGTCGGCGCGAGCCGCAGCAGCGAGACGGACCGGACGGATCTATTCCTGACAGGCAACCTGCGCACCGGCTTTGTGTACGGCGACGGGTCACTGCATTTTGGCCGTGCCGGATATGGCGATGCCGCCGTTCTGGTGGAGATAGACGAAGAGGCTTCTCACGGCGCCCAGGATGGCCGTTTCCAGATTGTCGTGGACGGCCTGCCGCTTGATCGCCTGCGCGTTGGCCAGCGCACCGCGATCTCTCTGCCGGCATTCACGCAACCACGTATCTCGCTTTCGCCTGATGCTGCACCGCCTTTCGAGATTGATCTCTCACCACGCCAGGCGCCGCTCTATCCAGGCAATGTGGTGGCGCTGTCGTGGAATGCGATCCGGGTCGTCACGGCCTATGGCAGGCTGGTCGACGAGACCGGCAAACCGATGGAAGGCATATTCGTGGCTGCGGGCAACGACATCGCCATGACGGGGCCTGGTGGCTATTTTGCCGTGACAGCGCCGGTTGGGTCAAAGCTTAGCGCAAGGATCAAGGGCGTGGAGCGATGCCCTGAACTGGCCGTTCTTCCAGAGCCCGGCGACAACAAGCAGCGCGCCGTCGCAAACCTCGGGTCGCTGGTTTGCCGATCACCTGAGAGCGCGGCCATTCATGATGTCGCGTTGGCGATCGATGCTGCTTTCAACGAGCCCATCATGGTCGCGGCGGCGCAGTCTGCTGTTGCCGAGACAGACAAGAACGGCGTGCTTGGCCGTATCATCGCAAAATCAAATGCAGGCACGGCCAATCCGGCAAGCGTTGGCCGTTAGCGTCGGCCAAACGACCTTGCGCGAAGCGGCGTGCGGCTGGAGCAAACCCTGCCCCAAGCCCGCGCTAGAGACCGGCAATAGTTACGAGCGGACGACCAGCGCCCTGACCGCCTCTGTCCGGATTCCCGAAATGAAGCGCGGTCAGGCCGCGATTGCTGGATTGCGCGTTGGGTGTCAGCACCCGTCCATCAGGCGCGCGCAGGCTGAAGCGGTTGCTGTCGTTGCGATAGATCGTGAGACCGTTGTCGCTGGACGGTGGCGCGATCATCAGACCACCGCCAGGACTCAGGACCGTCCACGATCCAACTGCGCCAGCCTCCTGTGCGGATTGGGCGGCGCCCAGCGGCGGAATTGTAACCTGGATGGTGAAACTGGATTCCTGCGCATACGCCGGAGCGAAGTTGAGCAACGCGGCCGTAGCAAGGAAGGACAAAGCAAGTTTCATGGGCGCACCTCGCGCCCTGACACATACCCGCCAGCGCTTAATCGCCCATGAAGGGAGCCGACAACATCAGCTTCCTTGCGGCATCCAGCTATGGCTCACTCACAAGCCGACCGTTGCTTGCGTGTACAGCAAACTGCAGCATCAAAAGCGCAAACGCTCCGTGTCATTTAAAAGATTTGTACAATTTTAAGTATCCAAACCGGCTGAGCTTTTTGTTATGCATTACCGTTGGTATCATGTCGGTCGCAAACGCCGTGCGCGGTATCTGGTCGGGCATCCGACCGGCTGCGCGGCTGTGGCGCCCCTGGTCACGACATGATGGGGGACGGTGCAATGTCTGTGGAATTGGCAGCTGCAAGGCTGGAGGACGCGATCTTTGCTCCTACGGATCTGGCGAAAGCCATGTCCAATGCCGGCGAGGCGCTTGGGTTTGATCACTTTGCGCTGGTTCACTCCAACCTTCACGAACTGAATGTCATAGCCACGCCAAACAGCCTGGAGAGCCTGCGCGAATACACCTCCGGCGGCTGGCTTGATGCGGACTATCGGGCCGGAACAATCGCCAACACGCCGATCGGACATCTCTATCTCGATCATATCGCGGTCTCTCATGATCAGCGGCTGCAGTCCGAAATTTATCACCGGTACTACGTTCCCCATCGCATGGCGCACTTTGCTGGCTGGCGGCACACGCTGGCGGACTCAACCTGGATCTTCTCGCTCGCGCGCGCAGAGAGCCGCGGGCCGGTCACAGAGGCGGAGGCGAACGCACTCAAGCAACTGATGCCTTATGCCAACCGCGCGCTGGTCACTGCTTATCAATCGCGCAGGGCGTTCGCTGATGGTCTCTCGAACCTTGCCGAGCGGACGACATCGGGGGTCATCATCATCGATCATCAGGGGCGCGTCACACATGCGACGCCGCAGGCCAGAAAGTCGTTCAACGGCGATTTCGATGTCCGCAACGACCAGCTCTGGGCGGCTCACCCCACAAGCATGGCCGCGCTCGAAAACCTGACCGAAATTGCACGGAGGGCCGCACCGGCGCCAGTGATGAAGAGCTGTGTGATCAGGCGCCGTGAAGGCGGATGGCCAATCCTGCTGCGTCCCTTCCCCGTGCGTACGGAAGGGCTGGATGGTCTTCCTGGAGCGAAGATCATGATCACAATTATCGATCGCAGTGTGACAGCGGAGATAGCTGTTGACGATCTGCGAATGCTTTTTGGCCTGTCGGTGGCCGAAGCGACTGTCGCCGCCCAGCTCGCCAACGGTATGGACCCACAGGATCTTGCCGACGCTCGTGGCGTAAAGATCGGCACCATCCGCACGCAGATCCGGCATCTGTTCGACAAGATGAAGATCAACAGGATTGGCGATCTTGTCCGCCTGGTGAACACGCTGTCGCGTATCGACTGAGCGCCTAGCCGATCCTGGAGGTGGGCGCTTCGACGCCGCTGGTCATGCGGCGGATCTTGTCTGCCAGCACATCGAGGCTGAAGGGCTTGGTCACCATATCCATGCCCTCTTCAAGGAACTCGCTGCGCACGGATGCGTCAGCAGCATAGCCGGTGATGAAGAGCACTTTCAGGTCTGGCCGCTTCTGGCGAACAATCTCCGCCAGTTGGCGACCGTTCATGCCGGGCAAGCCGACATCACTCACCATAAGGTCGATGCGCGCATGGCGGTCGAGCACGGCGAGAGCTTCGTCAGGATTTGCCGCCTCGATGGCGCGATAGCCAATATCGCGCAGGACTTCGAGAATAAGCATGCGCACCTGCGCATCGTCCTCGACAACAAGTACCGTGCGACCTTCCCCCTGCCCCTCACTGAGTATCGGCAGCGAGGCTTCACGGACGTCGTCCGGATTGCCGTGCGGGAGGCGCAGTGTGACGACCGTGCCTTTTCCGACTGCGCTCTCGATCTGCACGTCGCCGCCGGACTGATTGACGAAGCCGTAGACCATGGACAATCCGAGACCCGTTCCCTGTCCCTGCGGCTTGGTCGTGAAGAAGGGTTCGAATACGTTCGCGAGCACGTCCCGCGACATGCCCATGCCGGAATCCCGCACGCGGATGGCGACCAGGGGTTTGCCGTCGCGACCTGTCGCACTCGCTGTCTCGAGGCTGAGCGTTCCGCCAGCCGGCATCGCGTCGCGCGCGTTGATGGCAAGGTTCAGTATCGCGGACTCGAGCTGGCTGATATCCGTGGACGCCCAGAGTTCGTCTGACTCGAAATGCGTCTCAATCTTCACGTTCTCGCCCATCGTCCGATCGAGAAGTATCTGCATCGAGGCGATGGCCGCATTTACGTCCACCGGCATGATGTCGAGAGACTGCCGGCGCCCGAAAGCGAGCAACCTTGATGTCAGCGATGCCGCCCGATTGGCTGATGTCTGCGCGGCATCGATGAATTTTCCGGCCTCGTCATATCGCTGGCTGTCGATCCGGCGCTTCACCAGGTTGAGCGCGCCGATGATGCCGGCCAACATGTTGTTGAAGTCGTGCGCGATGCCGCCGGTCAGCTGTCCGATCGCTTCCATCTTCTGCGCGTGAAGCAGCGCGGTGCGGGCGACCTGAAGCTCGCCTTCGGCCGCCTTCATCTTCGTGATGTCGCGCGTGATCTTGGCATACCCGCGCAGCGTTCCGGATTCGGTCAGAATCGGATCGATGATGACGTGCGCCCAGAAACGCGTTCCGTCCTTGCGAATGCGCTCCGCTTCGATCTCATATCGCCCCTCCTCGCGCGCCTTGCGAAGAGCGTGCTCCGGCTCGCCTGCGGCCTGATGCTCGTCCGTGTAGAAACGCGAAAAATGCTGGCCGATAATCTCGTCGGCCCGATAGCCCTTGATACGTGCAGCTCCGGCATTCCAGGTGGAAACCTGACCTTCAGGGTCGAGCATCACCAGCGCATAGTCCGTGACGCCTTCCACCAGGATCCGGAACTGTTCGAGAGCTTCGCGGGCGGAGTTGCGCTCCTCATCGAGCCTTTCGGCCTCGTCCATCATCAGCTGTCGGCGAACCAGCGCGCGGAGGCGCAAGCGCAGCAGCTCAGTATCTGTGGTGGAAGATACAACGTCATCCACTCCGGCGGCGAAGGCAGCCTTCAGCAGATTGTCCGTCGACGCCGTAGCGCCGCCGACCCCCACAATCAGAAAGGGCTGACGCGAACCGCGCCCTGCAGCACGATCATCCCTCAACGCCGAAAGATGACGGCACGCGTCCAGGCCATCGAATACCGGATCCAGAAGGTTCACGACAACGCAATCGATATGAGTCTTGTCGAGTACGCCGCCCGCCTCCTGCGGATTGCTGATGACGTTCACGGAGTAGCCGTCTTTCGACAGCAGGGATTGGAGCTGCAGACGCTTCGTTGCGCTGGAGTCGCAGATCAGGATTTCCCCACGGCGGAAAAGCGCGCCCGGATCCTGCCTGTTGTGACGGCGACCGCGCAGCAGCGCGCTCACGCGCATGAGAAGAGGCTGTGGATCGCGGGATTTTGGCACGTAGACGTCGGCGCCGCTTTCGAGACCCGCACGTTCGCCCACGCGTTGATCGCTGGTCATGAGGACGATGGGAACGGCGCGCGTTTTCTCGTTGAGGCGAAGTTGCCGCGTAAGCTCGCGGCCATCCATGTTCGGGAGCTGGTAGTCAGCGACGATCAGATCCGGCACATCGCCGTTCAGCATGTCCATCGCCGCTTCGGCGCTGCTGGCGCGATCGACCTGATAGCCATTGCTTTCCAGGATCGAACGCAGCTCAAGCGCCTGTACGTCCGAGTCCTCGACAACCAGAATGCGTGAAGGCCGGAGCGTGTCGTTCACGACCGCGCCTCCGCTACGAGTTGATTCAGGCGCGGGGCTATCAAATCCAGCGGGAGCGATACGCTGACGCCGCCCATGCGCACGGCAGCGGCCGGCATGCCGTAAACGACGGCCGTTGTCTCGTCTTCGGCTATGGTGAAGGCGCCAGCCTCCTTCATGTCCACCAGACCACGCGCTCCATCTTCTCCCATGCCCGTGAGGAGTATCCCGACGGCTTTGGGGCCGGCCAAACGCGCAAGCGACTTAAAGAGGAAAGTGGCTGCCGGACGCTGACTGGCAAGCGGCGGATCGTTCGTCAGGCGAATAACATTGCCAGGAGTCAGCTCCAGGTGACGGTCTCCGGGAGCGACATAGACCGTGCCCGCTACCGGAATCTCCCTGTTTTCAGCCAGTTTCACGCGCAGACGCGTCTGGTCGCCCAGCCAGGAGGCAAAGCCCTCCATGAAGGGAGCACCCATATGTTGAACCAACAGGATGGGGGCTGGAAAGTCAGGCTTGAGAGCTCCGAGAACGGCAGACAATGCGGGAGGGCCGCCCGTGGAGGCCGCGATTCCGACAATCTTGGCGCCGACAGGCGCGGACATGGCCGATGCGCCAGGGACCCCGGCGCGAGGATTGGCCACGCGGCGACGGATGACAGGAACCTTGCTCATGATGAAAAGCTGGGTCGAGATCATGCCGGCGATGGCGTCGTATGACACTGCGGCCGGGCCGGTGGGCTTTTCCACGACAGTCAGTGCGCCGGCCTTGAGCGCGTTCATGGCGATGCCGAGCGTCGCATCGTGAACGCTGTCCGAGATCACAACGATCGGCGTTGGAAACTCCGACATGATCCGCCGGGTGGCCTCCAGCCCATCCATGCCCGGAAGGCGAATATCCATGGATATAACATCAGGCCGCACCTGGCCGATCGACTCCAGCGCCTCCTCCGCGCTGACGCAGACGGCGGCAAGCTGCAAGCGCGGATCGCGGTCGATGATGTGACACAGCAGCGTGCGAACGGTCGGGCTATCCTCGACCAGCATCACACGGACTTTGGCTTCGCCGGTCAAATCAGTTGCCCGATCGTCTCGAGCAACTCGCGCTGATCGAATGTTTGCTTCACCAGATAGGCGTCCGCGCCCAGCTCCATGCCCCGCTGAATGTCCTCCGGGCTGGCGCGTGAGGTCATCATTATGACCGGGATACGCGCAAGATTCGTATCGACTTTCAAAGCACCCAGCAGGCCAAAGCCATCCATGCGCGGCATTTCCACATCTGCCACGATCAGGTCGACTGGAACATCCGCCGTCCGCAACCGGTCGAGCGCATCGATACCATCGACCGCCAGCAGGACCCTGAAGCCGTTGGCTTCGAGAATACTTTTCTCAAGCGTACGCGTGGTCACCGAGTCATCGACAACGAGCACCGTCCGCTGCGCCGCACGGATGGGCGCAGCCGTGCGCGCCGCCTGGCTTCTCGTCCCATCGCCACGTGCATGATGGCGCATGAGCGCCTCCGGGTTCACGACGATCGCAATCTCGTCATGTTCGAGTTGGGCCGCACCCTGAACCAGATCATCGACATCCGGGTGTGTCAGCGCTGAAACGGTCGCATTACGAACATCTCTGAGGGCGTCAACCTGCAATCCCAAGCGTTGGTCACCCAAACGCATAACAACAATAGACACGCTATCAGATTCCGTTCCGGCCCCAACCACGGCGCCCGCCACCAGATCGAGTGAAACGACGGGGATCACGACCTGGTTCCCGTTCTGCTGTAACTTGATCACAGGTTGGCTGTCCAAGCGATCAATTTCATCCGGCGCGAGGCGCACGACGCGCTCCAAT
>JAVBYB010000542.1 GCA_030824255.1 bacterium | reverse complement strand
AATTGCGAAGATCGTCAGCAAAGGCGAGCAAAACCAGGAATGCGGAGAAGGTGACGATGCCGACAACGATCATGGCGAGCACTGCCATGATCGAGAAGGGACCGGATGTCTGGGGCTGCCGCGCGCTCATTTCCAAGCATCCGGCAATGCGAAATCAGCGTAGGCCTTGCGGCAGGCATTGTAGGCTTTCTGATCGAGACGTTTGCCGCCGAACCAGGATTGCTCGACGGCGCGCACCAGCGGGGCGAAGGCTTCGCTTGCGGCGGGCGACAGCACCGGAAGCCGTGCAATCTCGCGTCCCGTCTGCGCCTGGCGGACAGACCGGGGAGCTCGCTGTTCGATATCATCGATGGACCGATGGAGAAGCGCGCGGACGGCGTCTTCGAAACGACCTTCTGCGGCGAGGGCGTCCGCATCCTGGAGCAGCGCGCGCGCGCGCTCAGGCTCGGGGTGATAGACATTCTGCTGCATGGGCGCCTTGGCTGGCTCTTTCGTTCGACGATAGCGGGCCTGCCAGACTTCTCGACCGATGAAGAGCAGGATCGCCAAGACGACAATGGCCAAGCCAGCCCAGAAGATCAGCGTGAACACCGGCTCAAGAAAACGCAGAAACTCTACCATTCCGGGGTTTGGTTGCGACGATATCTCTTGAGGCGGGGGATTTAGAGAGAACTGGAGATCCTTCTGCTGCCGGAGGCGGCGGTGCGCCTCGTCCAGCTCGTCGGCGAACGCAGCAGGCGCGAACACCCCTCCCCCGATGAAAAGACCAACCCGCAAATTATCCCCCGGCTCGCTCGCCGGCATGCCGTTGCGAGAGTTCGTCAGGGAAATAGGGCAGACCGATAGACGATTGGCAAGGACCGGTTCAGCAAATTGGGTGTTTCTGTCGCTGCAACATAAGTATTCACCTTACCAATGCCCACACACGCTTGCCGTCGGATGCGGCGGGCCCGGCCCGAGAGAGACCGACGCAAGCGTTCTGGCGGACACCTTTGGCAAACGACCACGGTGCTCATCATCTCACGACGAGCTCAGCAGATGTCCCATAACCGCAACATCAGGGGTAGCACGACCCAGCAGCATCAAAATCAGACTCGTAACGTTGATTTATCTGCCTAGGGACATTTTGCGCCGTGCGTGCTCGCTGACGTAACGGGCCAGGCAACTGATGACGGGCCGTTGGAATCTGAGGTGACGATCATCAGCTGGCCGATCCAGTGCCACTTTCGGGTGTTGCTTCCGCACCGGCAAGCGGGGACGAACTCACTTCGATGCGTTCTGCCTTGTCACGCGTGTCGATGAATGGCGAAAGCACTGGTCGAGGTCCGAATACATTTCGCACGATGATCTGAACCTCCTTCTCGTGTCGGAGCACCTCTGTCGTGATAGTCGGAACTTTTCGCGCGTAATGTCGGATGAGATCGTCGCTCGATCGGTCCTGCGCAATCGTCAGGCGGTATGAGAATTGGGCCACCGTTCGATTGAACTGCCGCACTTTGCGGACATCCGACACAATCCGGTGTCGTGAGATTGTGTTCGTTGGCCGGCGCTTGCTGCATCCGCGCAGCACCATTCGTGAGGAGACCGGAAATATGAGTTCGACCACGTCCGGATGTTCATAGGGTCTGCGCGCGTGGACCGACCGGTTTGGGTCATAGAGACAGACCGGATTGTCCGAAGTTATGAATGGCGTATCTGTGGCGTTGTGGACCACCTCAAAGCCCAGCCGAAAGCAGAGGTCTCCCATCGCCATAAAGTCATCCCTCATTGCGGTCAGGGTCTCGTGAGGATTAATGCCGACAGGACTCGTATCGAACTGGCCGGCGTAGCGCCGCAGATCAGCCTGTAGAACGTTTCGTTCCTCGGCTATCTTGCACTGGGCGCGGAGCTTGGTCTCGAACATGAGCGCGTGGCGATCGCGCGCCGCGGGCACCCGTGCGTGCATGATGGCGGCCATCCCCAACACGTTCAAAGAAATCGCTGGCGATAACCGACGAGCGGCGAGTGCGGTCACCGTTTTCGGCCACACGGTTTCGATGCAATTCCACAAGTCCTCGAAGCGATGATGTTCGCGGCGGCCTTCAGGGAGTGTTTGAGAATAGTAGTCGCGCTCGAAGGCAACGGCGCGAGGGGTGGTCGGATGAGGATCCTCAGGTGCCTCATACCGGTAAGCCTGTATCCGCCCGGCAGCATTAGCGAACTCTTTCATGTAGGAGACCGAGACAAAGTGGTGCCTGCGATTGGTCCGCTCCGTGTCTCCGCGTATCGGGTTGATCATGCTGAACGGGACGACGTCGCCGTCCATAGGAACGTGGCCCCACGCCGAGCCGAAGTATTGGGGTGGGATCGTCATGTCGTGGTCCACAAATCGTTCGGACCGAGATAGCTGAGGGCGAGTTGTGCGCCACCCGCTGCGACGGTCGCTCTCAGCAGACCACGATGTCCCGGATTCATCGGGTGAAGAAGAACGCCGATTGGGCGATTGTCAGGCGTCAGCACCAGAGGCTGGTTATTCCAAGCATGCACGCTTATCGTCCCGAAGCTTGCGCAACAGCGCTTCGTTCCGCACGTCGGCCTCCCTTGTCGTTCATATTTTGTTCCCGTGGTGTCACGGAGTCAATACCGCGGGTCCGGCCGAGTTGACCTTTATCCACCGCTCCCGTCGCCTTTTTGGACGACGCCGCGTCTGGGCCGGGGATCATGAAGCCGGAGGGAGGCTCCCGTCGGTGGACTTGTCATCGGTTCGGCACACTCGACCGCGCTTCAGAACATCAGTTTCCGTGTCACGATGATCGAAATCTTCGCCCCGGCCTGTACGCGGATCGTTGGAGGAATGGCGAGACCCCGATCGACGACACGGTTGGTGACAGTGCTGGCCATACGCTGGACGCCATCCGCGACGGCGTCATCGACAGGGTCGCGAAGGATGATGCCAGCTCCCGCATACCCGGCCGGATCTTCGGTCGTCGCGACGCCGACATTGATGAGCGTGCCAAGCGCAGCGGCGCCAAACATATCCAGCCGGACCAAGCTTCACGAGCTGGGGCACTGGACGGGTCATGCCTCCCGGCTCAAACGGGATTTCTCAGGCCGGTTTGGCAATAGCGCCTACGCCCGCGAGGAACTCGTCGCCGAGCTGTCTTCGGCATTCCTGTGCGCCGAACTCAGGGTAGCTCCCACGGTGCGCCACGCGGACTATCTCGGCTCCTGGCTGGAGGTGTTGAAAGGCGACAACCGAGCCATATTCCAGGCCGCGTCGCTCGCGTCCAAGGCTGCGGAGTTTGTGATGGGTCGTTCGGCCTCTGTGGGTGGTGACGCCTAGTGTAGACGATCGAGAGCGGCTGGCGGTCACGCTCGGTCCCGCCGCCCAAGAGCGGCTCCTACGGGCGCGACCCTGCGGGCGCTACGCGCCGCCAGCCACTCGACGGCGCGTTCCGCCATGCAGCGCCGGAAGTCCGGCGCGCAGGCTCCCTGCAGCCTTCATTCTTCCTGGCGCCCTGTGGGCGCGTGGCGTTCCGCCCGCTCCAGTGAACGGTCGCAGGATTTCCTGCGGGAGGGGAATTGTTTGCTGCGTCCAGGCAGTGTGCCGGGCGTGGTGGAGCGCCTCAAGGGACGACGGGGCCCCACCATTTTTTGGCCCGAGAGCCAAAAAATCGTGACCCCCATCGCCGCTCCGCGGTCGCGCCGATGCGCATCCCTTGACCCGCTCCACCACGCCCGCCCGCGAACACCGTCCTTCAAACACAGGAGACGACGATGTTCACGAAGACCTTCACGCTCGACCAGCACATTGAAGAACTGCGCGCGGAATTGCGGGGAACGACCGATGACCAGGACGCGATCGACATCAAGGCAGAGCTGGAAGCGATGCTCATCCTCCGGGATCTGAAGGATGAACCCGGGACGTGAGGTTGAGCGGTCTGGGCGGGGACGGCTGGCGTCGCTCGCGCCGACATCTGACCGCGCCTCTTCGCAGGTGGGCAGCTCCACGCGACTCTGGAGAGGTAGGGGTGGGAAGGATTGGTGAGGGTGGGAGGTGAGGAAGGTGCGGTGGAGTGCAAGATAAAGCACCTGCGGTGCACGGGCTGTTGAACCCTGTCTGCACATAGGTTTCTCCACCGTGGATGAGTTCGCGGTCTGCCGTGGATCCACGGTTGCCTCGCGAGTGGGTTGCAAGCGCTGGATTGCACCTCGCAGATCACCATCATCAGCGCATGGCGAGGTACGAGAACGAGTTCGAGATACGACTCGGTCGCATCGGTCACGAGCGGTCGTCGAACCTGGCGCGTGTACGAGCGACAGTGCGTCAGCGCACAGGCGTGAAGGGCGGACCGAAGGCGCGCCTGGCGCCGAAGACAGGTATCCGCGCGCACGTCCGGATGGGATCGGCGGGGAAGGCGAGGCCGGTAATTCCCACACAGCGCCGCGTCGTCGTGAAAGCTCGCTTTGCGATGCATGGCTCGGGTAAGGGCGCGCCGTTCAGGGCGCATGTGAGCTATCTGGCGCGCGAAGGGAAAGTGGCCGAGCGCGGCGAGCCAGGTCTGGAGCGCTCGGTCGATTACCTGCAACGCGCGGACACGCCGGGAAACGACCAGTTCGCCTTCTATGACCGATCTGATGTGGGCGTGGACGGCAAGGCGATAACCGCTGGATGGGCAGACGATCGGCTGCACTTCCGTCTGATCGTGTCGGCCGAGGACGGCAAGGCCCTGGGGGACCTGAAGCCCTTCATGCGGGAAGTAATGGCGGGTTTAGAGCAGAAGCTCGGGACCAGGCTGGAATGGTTCGCGGTTGATCACTGGGACACCGACAATCCGCACACCCATGTGCTGGTGCGGGGCAAGCGGGCGGATGGTCAGGACCTGTTCATTCCCTCGAAGCTGATTTCGTCGGGCATCCGCGAGCACGCGCAGGAGATCGTGACGCGCGTGCTGGGGCCGCGGCTTGAGGCCGACCTGAGACAGGAGCGCTGGCGCAAAATTGGCCAGATGGCCGTAACGCAGCTCGACCGGGAGCTGTTTGCGGCCAGGGACCGACTGGGTCTCATCAATGTCTATCGCCCGGACCTGATCGCGCGCCTGGAACGGCTCGAGGGCTGGGGTCTGGCCGAGCGGGGAGCCAAGGGCTGGCGCATCGCGGGCGACCTGTTCGGCAAGCTCCAGTCGATGGATGAGTACCAGGCAGTGGAGCAGGCCGTCTCACTCCATCGCAGGCGGGGCGAGCTGATGCCACTGCTGGCGGCCGATCCGGCGCAGGCAATCGAAGGCCAGCTGGTCCACTACGGCCCGGCAGATGATCTCGGCGGCGCCTTCCTGGCTGTGGTCGAGACGGGCAAGGGCGAGCTGCGCTATGCGCGTATTGCCCGCGAGGCCGATCTCGTGACGCTGGATGGGGCCGTTCCCGGAGCCCTCGTCACGCTGGAGCCCAACGTGCCGGCCCCAAGGCCGGCGGACCATGTCATCGCAGCGATCGCAGAGCAGACCGGCGGGCTCTATTCCGTCGGGCATCATCTGACCGAGACGCCCGGCGTCAGCCGGGGCCTTGTCGAAGCTAACATCCGCCGTCTGGAGGCCATGGGCCGGATGAGCCTGATTTCCCGCAATGCGGATGGCGCGTTCATCGTCGGACACGATCACCTCGAGCGGGCAACCCTGTTCGATGAGCGTGTTTCCCGGCGTTACCCGCTGGTTGCCAGTGTTGCTTCCTACTGGACGCTGGATGAGCAGGTGAACGCTTTAGGTCCCACGCGGCTCGACCACGTACTGGCGGGCGAAGCCGACCTACCTCAAGGCGACGGCGCCTTCGCCCGCCACTACACTTCCGCTCTCCAGCAACGCAGGCTGTTCCTGATCGAACAGGGATGGCTTGGCAGCCACCAGAAGCTGCTGCCGAAGTCGACACTCAGCTGGATAGCGACGAACGAGCTGCGAGCTGCAGCCGACGATCTTGCAAAGGAGATCGGCAAGCCTGTGCTGACGGCAAGGCTCAACCAGGTTCATGGCGTCTATGCGCGTCGGATCGATCTCGCTCAGGGACGGATGGCGCTTGTCATTGGCGACAGGCAGGCGAGCCTTGTCCCATGGCGGCCCGTGATGGAGCGGTTTGCTGGCCGGGAGATTGTGGGGATCGCGCGAACGCAGGGCATCTCGTGGAGCCTGTCGCGTGGAAGAAGTGTTGACTTGCCGCCGATGTAGTCGCGTCTCGCGGGTGAGGCGCACCGTGGATCCACGGTGGTTTCAGGCTGTGGATGAAAGTGGTGGCGACGCCAGTCGATGCAGTCATGTTCTTCATGAGGCTGCGCAAACGCACCGGGCCAATGGGCGGATGCAGAGCTTATTATCGTGCAGGAGTGGTTCGACCATGTCTCGCAAAACCAGGCAGACGAAAATCGATGCCCAGCCCGATCTGTTCGCCGTGCGATTGGAAGAACAGACGTCGCGGGCCATCACAAGTCCTGACGCGACGGGGTTAAGCGGCGGCAGCTCGAGTCATCATAGGTCCGATAGGGAAACACGTCAGGCGACCGAGATAGCTGCGGATGATGTTGGCAATGCCGCGCTACCCACATCCCCGAAGCGCTCTCCTCACTTGCTTGACGTGCGGGCTGCGGCCGCTTGGTTGGGTCTGTCAAAGTCGACGCTGGACAAGATGCGCTGCTATGGCGTGGGTCCGCGCTTCATTCGTGCGACGGGCAGGGCGGTGAGATATGATCCCGCGGATCTTACGGCATTTGCCGAAGGCCGGCGTCAGTCCCGAACGACTGATGAATTTCCGGCTTGAGACGAAACTAGCCACGCTTGCTAAGCAAGGCGTGGAGATTCTCCGGACGCAGCTGTGTGTACCGCTTCAGCATCTTCCAGTCCTTGTGGCCGGTGACGAGGGGAACCTGCTCGATCGTGAGACCAGCCTCGAACAGCCGGCTCGTGCCCTCGTGCCGCAGATCGTGGAAGTGAAGATCCTCTATTCCGATGTCCTGGCAGGTGCGTCGGAAGTTCGTACCAACGGATCTGCCGTTGTATGGGAAGCACCTGCCGCGATTGCCGCCACGACGCTTGCGCTGCTCTTCGAGAATTTCAAATGCATCATAGCCCGTGACGGCGAGGAGCGGCACGCGTTGATTGTTGCCGTCCTTGCGGCGCGGGTCCTTGCGATCTTCCACAAGGATCGTGCGGGAGCGAGGGTCGAGATGCTGCCATTCGATCCGGACGATTTCGTCCAGACGCATCGCAGTAGCGATTGCAAACTTGGCGATCACCGTCATTGGCATCGTATTGCGGGCGTTCCCGTCAAATGCAGCAAACAAGCGTTCCAGCTCATCGGCGGTCGGGCGCCTGTCGCGCTCGCGCGAGGGACCAATCGCGCCCATGCGCACAAGGGCCGTTCGGGCGAGACGGACGGATTCCGTGTCTACGTTGGCGCCGTGCATCGCAGATGCGTGGGTGAGCACTGTGCCGATGAAGGAGAAGTCGATCGCAAGGGTCGCCGGTCCCGCCCCCTCGTCGCGGCGCTTGCGGCCATACTCGACAAGACGCTCGCGTGTGAGGTTGCCAACGGGGTCCTTGCCCAACTCGCGTTTCAGTCGCGCAAGGGCGGCGTCCTTGGATCGGCGAAGTTGTTTGCCGTACGTCCTGAGGTCGTCGATATGCTGGTCCACCAGCTCGCCGAATGTTGTGTTTGCGGTGGTCTGCCGGCGAACGGGATCTTCGCCCTTGTCTATGCGACTTTCAGTTTCGCGGACCCAGGCATCTGCATCCGCTTTCATGACAAAGGTCTTGCTAAGGACGTGACCTTCACGTCTTACCTGAGCCCTCCACTTGCCTCCCGGCCGCCGGTCAATTGACGCCATGACACCCCATCCACTCAACACCCCTGGGGTCACGCCATTTCAGGCACACCTCAGGCACAACCAGATCGGAAACACCGGGAAATTCCGGGAACCAACAGGCAACATCCAGGCACAAATCCGTGTGCCTAGTTGCCTGAAGCATATATATTTTCTATGAAAAAACAAGCGTATACGTTCTCCGTCGCTCCCATGATGGACTGGACCGACCGGAATTGCCGGGCGTTCCATCGCCACCTGTCGCGCCATGCGCTGCTGTATACGGAGATGGTGACGGCCGACGCCATCCTGCATGGCGATCGGGAGCGGCTGCTGGGGTATGATCAGCTGGAGCATCCAGTTGCCTTGCAGCTGGGTGGATCGGAGCCGGAGAAGCTGGCGAAGGCTGCGCGCATCGGGGAAGAGTTCGGGTATCGCGAGATCAACCTGAATGTCGGGTGTCCTTCCGAGCGCGTGCAGTCGGGGGCGTTCGGCGCCTGCCTGATGCGCGAGCCGGACCTGGTGGCCGATTGCCTCTCTGCGATGCGTTCGGCGGTGAAGCTCCCGGTCACGGTGAAGCATCGGCTTGGGGTCGATGATGATGAGCCGCGCGACCGGCTGTTCGCGTTTGTCGAGACGCAGGCGAAGGCGGGGACCACGCACTTCATCGTCCATGCGCGCAAGGCGTGGCTGAAGGGCCTGTCGCCGAAGGAGAACCGCGAGATCCCGCCGCTCGATTACGAGATCGTCGCCGAGCTGAAGCGGATGCATCCGCATCTGGAGATCATACTCAATGGCGGCATCGCCAGCCTTGATGTTGCGGTGCGCGAGCTTGCCCGCGTTGATGGCGTGATGCTCGGCCGCGCCGCCTATCACGAGCCGGCGCTGTTGCTGGAAGTCGACAGCCGTATCTTCGGCGAGAGCGCGCGTGTCAGGACGGCAGACGAGGCGGCGCGTGATTTTCGTCCGTGGATCCTGAAGCGGCTGGAGCGGGGCGCGTCACTGCATTCCATCACGCGGCACATGCTTGGCCTGTTCAGCGGACGGCCGGGCGCCCGCATGTGGCGTCGCGTCCTGTCGGAGAAGGCGCCTGGCGCGCGGGGAGCGTCGGCGATTGCGGCGTATGACGAGGCATTGGCGGCGGTGCAGCCGATAACGACTTACGCGAAGTAGGTCTGCGCCTATTGGTGGATGATGATCGCGTTGGGCGTCACGTCCCAGCCTTCGAGCTTGTTGAGGAAGTTCATCCCCAGCAGCGAGTATTCCAGGCCGTCTTCGAGCACGACCGCCTGAATGTTCTTCAGCATCACACCATCGATCTCGATGCGCTCCACCATGACAATGCCGCCTGATACGCGGCCGGCTGCCGTGCGCACGTCCACGCTGCGCACCAGCTTGTCCGTGTTTACGCCGACTTTGCGTGCATCCCGCATATTCAGCGAGATCATCGTGGCGCCGGTATCCACGAGGAATTTAACGGGCTGCCCGTTCACGCGCGCGGTCGCCCAGTAATGGCCGTCGCCTTCCTTGCGGAGCGATGCGCTGCGGATCTGATGGGGCGTAACCTTGGCGAAGTCAGGTTCGCCCGTGGTTGTGGAAGCCAAGGCGGGCTTTGCCTCAAGGCTGTCTCCCACCGTGTCGCGCAACGACACCATCCCGATGGCCGCCGCCGCGAACAGCGCGATCGCTGGAAAAATGGCCTTTCTCAAGCGACCGACTCCATGCCAGGCGGCGAGCACCCGGCCTTGATACCAGAGATTTTGCTCCGAAAGAACAAACACGCGGCAGTGGATTTGGGTCTCAGCCCAGTTTCCCGGATGCTTTCAGGGCCGCGACACGCTCGGGCAGGGCCGCCAGCACAAGGTCCCTTTCGGCATCGGAAAACCTCGCCCAGCGGGCGATTTCCCCCAGATTCCGGCCACAGCCGAGGCAATGGCCGCTCTGGCCATCGACGACGCAGACCTTGATGCAGGGGGTTTTTATGGGCTGGTGCATGGCAATCACTATAACAACGTCGGCGCGCCGAAAGTACCCTGACGTAGCGACAACGCGACCTCGCGTCCTTGGGCAAAAGTGCTTGACGTACCTCACGTAAACCGGAGCATGCGGGCACACAATAACCGGTTCGATACGCTTTACGTAGCGACAACCCTAAGTCCCGGAGCCAGCCATGGACGTTCAGTTCACGCCGGAAGAAATCGCATTCCGTCAGGAAGTCCGCACCTTCCTCGAGAATGATTACCCCGCCGAGCTGCGTGGCAAGTTCTCGCGGGACGAGTATTCGAAGGAAGACTTCCTGCTCTGGCAGAAGACGCTCTTCAACCGTGGCTGGGGCGCCCCGGCCTGGCCGAAGAAGCATGGCGGCACAGGCTGGACCACCGTTCAGCGCTACATATTCCAGGAAGAGTGCGCCCGCGCCGAAACCCTGCCGATCCCGCCGTTCGGCATGGCGATGCTGGCGCCCGTGCTGATGGCCTTCGCCTCGGAAGAGCAGAAGGCCCACTACCTGCCGCGCATCATCGATGGCACGGACTTCTGGTGCCAGGGCTATTCCGAACCCGGCGCCGGCTCCGACCTTGCTTCGCTCAAGACCAAAGCCGTGCGCGAGGGCGACCACTACATCATCAACGGCCAGAAGACCTGGACCACGCTCGGCCATTTCGCCGACTGGATCTTCGTCCTCTGCCGCACCGACCCGACCGCCAAGAAGCCGCAGGAAGGCATCTCTTTCATCCTCGTCGACATGAAGACGCCGGGCGTCGAAGTGCGCCCGATCATCACGATGGATGGCGGCCACGAGGTCAACGAGACGTGGTTTACCGACGTGAAAGTGCCGGTCGCCAACCTCGTCGGCAAAGAGAATGAAGGCTGGACCTACGCGAAGTATCTCCTCGCCCACGAGCGCACGGGCATCGCCGGTGTGGCGCGTTCGAAGAAGGGCATTGAACGGCTTCGGGAGATCGCCTCGGTCGAACTCGACCAAGGCCAGCCGATCATCCGCAATCCGGACTTTGCAAAGAAGATTTCCGAACTCGAGATCGATCTCACCGCGCTGGAATATACCGAGCTGCGCACGCTTGCCCGCGAAAGCCGTGGCGAGGGGCCGGGGCCGGAATCCTCGATCCTCAAGATCAAGGGCACGGAGATCCAGCAGCGTATCACCGAACTGACGCTTGAAGCGGTGGGCGTTTATGGCGCGCCGTACTTCCGTGGCTTCCCGCAAGATGGCGACAACCAGCACCCGATTGGCCCGGATTACGCTCACCTCACCGCGCCGATGTACGCCAACATGCGCAAGACCTCGATCTACGGTGGTTCCAACGAGATCCAGCACAATATCATCGCCAAGATGGTGTTGGGTCTCTAACGCCCGTTGCAGCGAGGATTGCCAATGACACTGTCGCAAGCGGTGACGGGGCTTGCCTGCGCGATTGCGCTTGTCGCAGCAGGCTGCGCGTCGCCTTCGCCGGTTTCCGAGCCGATGCAGATGACGGTGATCCAAACCGCGCGCGCTGCGGTGATTGAAACATCCATTGCCGGTTTTCCTCACGCCAAGGCGTATCGGACAGCAGGCGAAGATGCGCGTCCCGTGCTCGTCATTCTCGGGGGAGCTGAGGGCGGCGATGGCGCGGCCAGCCGCTTCGGTCCGATGTTCGCGCGTCTCGGCTACACGGCCGTTGGGTTTCCCTATTATTCGCCCAACTGGGGCGACGCTGCGCCGCCGCCCGCGCTTCCTGAACTGCCCGGCAGCTTCATCGACATTCGTCTCGAGCGGATTGCAGAATTGCGCGATGCGCTGAGGGCCGTGCCGGGGGCTGATGTTTCCCGCTTCGGTATTTTTGGCGGCTCCAAGGGCTCCGAGTTCGCGCTCAGCGCGGCCAGCCGATACGACTTCGTATCCTCCGTCGTGGCCTACACGCCATCCGATCTCGTTTGGGAAGGGTGGGGCCTCGAAATGGTCGAGGCTGAAGGTACGCGCTCGTCTTTCTCTTTCGACGGCAAGGCGCTGCCCTTCATGCCGTACCGTGGGTTCGTTGATGGCCTTCTGCTGGGGCCGACCGCAGACCTGCGCGCCATCCACGAAAACGGCCGGGCCGATCACCCCGACAAGGAAGCCGCCGCACGCATTCCCGTCGATCGCTACAAGGGTCCGTTGCTGCTGATCACCGGGGAGCGTGACGCCCAGTGGAATTCCGCCCGCATGGCCCGCAATATCGTCGCGACGCGCAAGGCGGCCGGCCTTGAGACCGAGGCGCTGATCTACCCGGAAGCAGGCCATGGCGTTGCCGGTCCTGACGGCTTGCAGCCGCTCGACCCCCGCAGCGGCGGTTCGCCCGAAGCCGACGCCGCAGCGCGTCAGGAGGCCTGGCCCAAAGTCACTGCCTTCCTTTCCCGGACGTTGCGTCCGGCAGGGTCGGGAGCCAACTGATGCGTTCGGCCTTTTGCTGCTATCATCTCTGCCATGACGCCCCCGTCAGAGGGGCCAAAGGGAGGGTCACATGACAGCAGCGAACGCTGGCAGCCTTGCCATATGGGGCGTGCTTGCATTTCTTTCGATCGGCGTGGGCGGGTACGCGCTGTTTCACGTGTTCACCGGGTTCGCGCACCTGCCGCTCACCAATCCGATGTTCGAACCCTGGGGCCTGCGCACGCACATCGCGTTCTCGGGCTTCGCGCTGGTGCTTGGCATCTTCCAGTTCCTGAAGCCGCTGCGTCGCAAGGCGCCGACGCTGCATCGCTGGATGGGGCGGGGCTATATCGTGGCGTGTCTTGGCGGCGGGCTTGCGGGTGGCGTCATTGCGCTGTCCTCAACCGCGGGGCCAATCGCGGGCTGGGGCTTCTTCATGCTGGCCCTGCTCTGGACGCCATTCACGCTGATGGCGCTTGTCGCCGCGATGCGGAAGGATTTTGTCGCGCACGAGCGCTGGATGATCCGTTCGTTTGCGTTGACGCTCGGGGCCGTGACGCTGCGCCTTCAGCTGCCTATCGGGCCGATGCTGACGGGCGGGGACTTTCTCGCCGCCTATGTCTGGATCGCCTGGCTTGCCTGGGTGCCCAATCTGATCATCGCCGAGCTCTATATCGCGGCCCTGCGCAAACCGAAGCGTTCAAAACCCAGCCCCGGCGCCGCCCATGCCTGACCTGGCAAAGTTGGCCTGACCCTATTCCCTGATCACAGTTGCACGACCCCCAAACACGCTTAGAAAAGGGGGTGCAAGGAGACCGACCACATGGATTTCAGCTTCACCTCCGAACAGGACCAGCTGCGCGATACGGTCGCCAAGCTCGTGTC
>JAVBYB010000094.1 GCA_030824255.1 bacterium | reverse complement strand
GATGCAGAAGTCCACCTTGTCCTGGGAGGAGGCGGCGGCGATCACGGTTGCGCCCATCGCCACGCCGAGTTCGACAGCGGCAAGGCCAACGCCGCCCGCGGCGCCCAGCACCAGCAGCGTCTCGCCCGGCTTGATATGCCCGCGATCCTTAAGTGCGTAGTGCGAGGTGCCGTAGGTCATCAGCAGGGACGCGCCCTCCTCGAACGGCATGAAATCCGGCAGCGTGTTCATGCGATTGGCCGGCACGAGGATTTCCTCCGCCATGCCGCCCGCGCCGGTCGAGCCGAACACCTTGTCGCCCGCCTTGAACTGGGTGACGCCTTCGCCCACCGCCTTCACGACGCCGGCGATCTCGCCGCCCGGCGAGAACGGGCGCTGGGGCTTGTACTGGTACATGTCCTGGATGATCAGGAAGTCGGGAAAGTTTACCCCGACAGCCTTCACGGAAACGACGATCTCGCCCTTGCCCGGCGTCGGCGAGGGCACATCCTCCAGCACCAGCGTGTCGGGCAGTCCGGGGGCCTTGGAAAGGATGGCGCGCATTGTGTCTCCGTCGGTCGTGTCTGACGGCTGGATTAGCGGAGGTAGCGGGGGCTGTCATCCACGGCAAGAACGCCCACGCGACGATCTCGCAGCCCGCTTGAATTTGGCATCGATTGTCGTCTAACTTTGCCGGTCCGCGGGGGACTTCGACGTGCGGACATTTTTTGGGGGGTCAATCATGAATCTGCGTAACGCGGCTTTCGCCGTGATTCTGCCTGTAACGCTGCTGACCGCAGCTTGCGCATCTGGTCCCAGCAACCGGATTGTCCCGCTGGCGGCGCGCGACAAGATCGCCGCGACCGACGTGTTGCTGCCCATCTACCAGAACGAAATCACGGTAGCGATCCCGATCTCTTCGGCCGGTGCTTCTGGTGCGGCGTCCTTCGGCCTGGTCGGCGCCTTGGTAGGCTCGCTCGTCGATGCCGGCATCGACAGCGCGAACGCCGCCGCCGCCGAAGCCTCCGTGAAGCCGCTGCGCGACGCCACGGTCGATTTCGATTTCGATGCGGAGGTGCAGGCGGAGCTGCAGAGCTCGCTGACGCAGGTGGCGTGGCTCAAGCACAGCAACGTGCGCGTCGTGAAGGAAGTGTCTGCGGACTATCTCGAGAAGACGCTGAAGGAGTCGACGGCAAGCACGATGCTCGTGGCGCTGATGTCCTACAATCTCAATTTCAACGCCGATGAGCTTACCATCTTCATGGCGCCGCGCGTCCTGCCAAAGACGCCTGAGCTGCAGGCTATGCTGCCGGAGAAATACGATCCGAAAGCCGTCCAGATGACTGCCAGCAACGAACTCTATCGCAACGCGTTCAGCTTCGTTACTGCCATTCCGAACGCCACCACCAATCGCGACGCCAACATCGCGCTGTGGGCGGCCAATGGTGGTGCGCCGTTGCGCGATGCCATGAAGCAGGGCGCAACGAAGTTGTCACAGATGGCCGTGGCCGACCTGCTGGCCGAACCGCCAGCCAAGCCCTTCGATCCGAAGGCGGCCAAGCTGAAGGAATTCCAGAACGATCTGATCTTCGGCTATGTCCTCTCAAAGGATGAAAATGGCACCCACGTCCTCCAGGCGACAGGCGCGCAGGTCTATGTGACGGACGTAGCCCGTGCTGCGCTCGTCAATCCGACAAGCGCGAAGAAGAAATAGAAGGCCGGAAAATCCTGCAGGAATGCCAGCCATGCGAATGCAGCTTTCTCTCGTTGCAGGCGGTCTCGCCTGTCTCGCGACCGCCTGCGCCAACGATGATCCGGTCCTTCTGAGTTCTTCTTTCGTCCCCTTTGGGGTAACCTCGTGGTCGCACACGCCACGTGGCAACCCGCCGGCGGTCTGTCGTATCGGTCTTGGCGAGTTCGTCGATTCGCGCACCGACAAGGCAACGATGGGCCATATCGCCGGCCGCTTTGTCCGCCTTGACGATGCGGTCGGTTGGATGCGGTCGGGTTTCGTCACGCTGGACAAGGACAAGCGCATTGCGGTGGTCGATGCTGCCGATGTCGGCGATGGCATGCTGCTTCATGTCACTCTGCTCAAGTCCTACATGGGCGCGCAGGCGACCGCGAAGACGGCCAACGTTGTGGTGCGCGTACGCTATGAACAGGGTGGCGCGCAGGTTGGCGAGAAGATGCTTCGGGGCGACTATACTGACGTGAACTGGGGCAGCGGCGATGGCGAGGCGCGTGACTCCCTGAACGCTGCTTTGGAAGAGGTGATCGAGGCGACGCACAAGGATGTTGTCGCTCTCTGCGTCAACAAACACTCTCTCGTGAAGGCCCCGGCTGCCGGCGTCCGCTAGTCGATGCGGACCGACCGTGCGCCTTGCCATCCGTTCCAGCGTCTGAAACCTTCCCCTGCCGGCGCCACTCGCATGCTGGTAGGGGAACCTTCCATGTCGCTCAAGACCATCGCTGCACGTTTCAACGGCGGCATACGCGCGCTCGTTGCGTTTGCAGCCCTTGCGCTCGCCGCCTGCGCCACCGCGCCGGAGACAACGCCGAGCCCGCTGCCTGGCGTTTCCTTCCGCATGGTGGAAACGAACGGCGTTACCCTGCGCGTTGCGGAGATGGGTGAAGGCCCGTTGGTTGTGCTCGTGCATGGCTGGCCGGAGAGCTGGTATTCTTGGCGGCATCAGATTCCCGCCATCGCGGCCGCAGGCTACAAGGTGATCGCGCCCGACATGCGCGGCTATGGTTACTCCGACAAACCCGCAGCGGTCGCCGACTACGACATCCATCACACCACCGCCGATATCGCCGGTCTTATCGATGCCTATGGTGCGGAGAACGCCGTCGTCATCGGGCATGACTGGGGCGCGATCGTCACGTGGAATACCGCGCTGCTGCATTCCGACCGCGTTTCGGCGATGATCGCGATGAGCGTGCCCAATGGCGGCCGCGCAACCGCTGCCCCCACCATCGGCATGAAAGCCGCCAACGCGGGCGGCGAGAATTTTTACTACATTCTCTACCATCAGGAACCCGGCGTTGCCGAAGCCGAGTACGATGCCGATCCGCGCGGCCTTCTCGCGCGCCTCTACGCATCGCCCGACACGCCGCGCGATCCGCCCACTGTCACCGATCCGAAGCGCTCTGCCGGCGGATGGATTCCGCGCCTTGGGAATCCGAAGCAGCTGCCGCCCTGGCTCACGCAGCAAGACCTCGACTACATCACCGGCGAGTTCGCGCATGCCGGCTTCCGGGGCGGCGTGAACTACTACCGCAACATGGACCGCAACTGGGAGACGACGCCCCAGCTCGCCGGCGCGCGCATCAAGGCGCCGGTCGCCTTCCTCGCCGGTACGGAAGACATCGTGATCCGCGGCGCGAAAGAGCCTGCACTGCGCGCGCAGATGTCCCGCGTCGCCGATGATCTCCGCGCCGTTACGCTCGTCCCCGGCGCGGGTCACTGGATCCAGCAGGAGAAGCCGCAGGAGACCAATGCGTTCATCCTCGACTTTCTCGCCAGCCTTCCGAAATAGCGCGCTTCCCGCACGTGGGCTTCTCGGGCACACTCTGGCCGCAGCCAAGGCCGGGGGGACGCGCGTGAGCGGTCACTGGAACAGCTATTTCACGACGCGCGAGGGTCTTCCCGCGTCCGTGATGCTCGACATGAGCCTGCGCCAGGATCCGCCGCGCGCAAAATTTCCGCTGATGACGTCTGTCCGCATCCACATGCGTGCGCCCCGCGAGGACGGCCTTTCCAGCCAGGAAGAGTTCGACACCCTGTCAGACATCTTCGACGCACTCGACAAGGCGCTGGCGCAGGGGCAGGGCGTCTGCGCTGGCCGCATCAATGGCAATGGCGCGCAGGACTATGTGTTCTATGTCGCCGGTCGCGCCGCCTTCGAGGCCAACGTCAGACAGGCCATGCAGGCCTTCCCTGACTATACGTTCGATATCGGCGGCCGGGACGATCCCGAATGGGCCGTCTATCTCGAAACGCTCTACCCATCGCCGCGTGACTTCCAGGCGATGGGCAACCGCGATGTCTGCGACGGCCTGGAACGCAGCGGCGATGATCTGCAGACGCCGCGCCTGATCGATCACTGCGTCTATTTTGCAGACGAGGTCGCGCGTCGCCGTTTCATGAAGCACATGATGGCGCAGGGGTTTCGCATCACCGACCAGTTCGAAACCGAATCCATCCCGCCAGCCTTCGGCCTGGTCTTCAGCCAGCTCGCCGTCCCCGCCCATATCGACGACTACCAGCTTCCCGTCTTCGATGACGTCGTCGAATTCGGCGGCGAATACGATGGCTGGGAAACCGTCATCATCAAATCCCCCGACACGGGGGGGCCCTGATACGGGTTGGGCCTGACACGGGTTGGGCCTGACGCGCGGCCCACAAAACGAAAGCGCCCGGCAAGCGCCAAGCCTGCCGGGCGTTTCCTGATCGTATCGTCTGTGAAGCTAGTACTGCGCCTTCAGCAACAGCACTTCCATCACACGGCGGGCGTTCGCGGGCTCAATGTCGAGAAGGATCGTGAGCTCGGCGAGGAACTGCGCTTCGGTCTGCAGCAGCTGTCCATCCGACAGGATGATATCCACACAGTGCGCAAACACGGGCAGGCACATATCCGCTGGCAGCGTTCCGCACGCTTCCTTGAGGGCGTCCGGCCGGTTCTTGATCTTCTCGTTCACGAGGTCGTTGGTGCGGGCGAGATCCTGCGGCGACATCGCTGTCAGCGCGCGCGAACGCCCGGCCACGGTCTGGATGGTCGCGATCTCCACCTCGTCAAAGGCGCCATCCGCCATCGCCGCCTTGAACATGATCCCAAGGAAGGCTTCCGGGATCGACCAGTCGGATTGGCGATGCTTGAAGCGATCCGCCAGCTTGTTCACGTCGAAAGGTGATTTCTCCGCCACCGTGAACTGTTGAAAGACGTTGACGGTGCTTCGATCGTTTGTCGCGGGTGTAGGGCCGATGTTCATCATGTTCTCCAACCTCGGATCGTAATTCGGACGCGTGACGTAGTCGGGTGACGGGCAGGCGCGATCATTGGCATCCCGGTCCCACGCACGGACCCGTACCTGGGTTCGGTCCTGGTTTCTGCAGGGGGCCGATCGCCTTGATCTGCGTCATCAGCGCCTGAACGTCGCGAGCCTGTTGCTCGACGCTTGCCTTCACTTGCGCGACATCCTCGCCCTTCCAGACCGGACCGCCCTTCTCGAGACCCTTTTCGTAGATGACCCACTGTTCAGTCGTCGGAGTCTTCTTGGCCTGAATGGTGCGCTTCTTGATGTCGCCATAGGTTGGCTTGTCGGCCACGATCTTGCCGATCTCGATGGACGTGCTCTTGAACGTGTCTTCCGCCTCGGAGATTCCGTCGAAACGCTGGCTCTTCTCCTGAAGGGCCGTGAGGTTGCCGCGAAGCGTGTTGATCGTTGTTTCCTGCTGCGCGATCTGCGCGTGAAGCGGGCTGGTATCTTCGCCCGGCGGCGGCGCGGGCGGCGCGCGCGACAGCAACAGGGCGATAAACACCCCGGCCGCCACCAGCGCGCCAGCGAGCAGGATAACCCAGAGCATAGCCCCGTTGCGAGCGCGCTTCACGTCCTCCATCGCGCGCTTGGCGTCTTCAAGCTCCTTCGCCGAAGGAACGTCTGCGAAAACCTTGGGCCCGATCCGTGCAGGCACCGGACTGGGGGCAGCTGTGAATACCGAACTCATTCTGTCTCTCCGGTCGCCTTATGGCTGTCAGTCGCCAACTCTCGTTTCATCGGTCTTGCGCGGGGGCTCAGCCCGTCTCTAGCTGTGCGCGCATTTCAGAAGATCCAGCTTGCCAAACACGTCGCGCGCCTTGCCCTCAAGGTCTGCCGGCGTCGGAAACGTCTTGCAGCTTGCAAAGCCGGGGCGGGTGGTCTGCCAGTCCTGCGCGATCGTCTCGCCCGCCTTCAGCAGGTCCCGCAGCCTGGGAGAATTCAGGTCTCCCTGTTCAAGCCAGTCGAGCGTGTCCTTGTCGTTTGAAAGGTCGCGGCCATTCGAGAACGACTGCTTTGCCTGGCTCACCAGCTCCAGCCACCTTGCGGAGTAATTCTCCGTGCAGGCGCGGCCCTGCTGCCGCAACTGCGGCGTACAGGCAGGCGGCAGGAATTGTGACGCGCGCAGGGTCATGGCGCCACGCAGAAAATGCTGCTCCGCCGTTGAAGCTGCTGTCGGGCAGGCGGTGACGCCAGAAGACGACCCGCCGCCGCCGCTGGCCGTTTCCGAAAGACATTTGAGGCGCGTCGCCCGCGGGGCGGCGCTGCCGTCGCCCGCATACTGCGCAACTGTTTTCCATGACTCACGATTGATCGCCGAACGCGCGGCAAACACGGCGCGATAGTACCAGGCAAACGAGCGGGCATTGGACTGCACCGCATCGTCATTGTTCGCCGAGCCTGCGGTTGCCGCCGCCAGCGCATCGGTGACGGCTTGATCCGGAACACCGCCCAGATTGTCTTTGAGAAATGTCTCAGCGTATCGAAGATTGGCTTCGGGCGTGGACCATTGCTTTCGAAGCGCGTCCCAGCGTTCGCGCTTGCCCGCCATTGATGTGTTCGCGTCGTCCGACACGAGCAGCGCCCAGCTGCGCAGCACATCATACTTTCGCTCGCCGATATCCGGGCGTTCGCTCAGGTCCCTGTAGGTCGAAATCGCCTTGGGCGCCGTGATCTGATTTTTCTCGTAAAGCTTCGCGAGATTATAGAGGCGCGTCGTTGTTCGCTGATAGGCGTCGGCTTTTTCATAGGAAATCTGCGCGCCGCCTTCGTCCAGCTGCGCCCGCTGGACCTTTGCCTTCGCTTCCCAGGCATCCCCGAGAAGCGGCCTGATCCTGTCCTTGTCGCCAGCCTTCACCTGATTGCCGAAGAACTCGATCCAGTCGACGCGGCACTTGACGCTCTCATTCCGGCCCTGTGCGTAGTCGGCGAGCGCGACACAGGCGTGCGCGTAAAGATTTCCGGTGACATTCTGTTTCGAGACAAGCGCGCTGACGCAAAGGTCGCGCGCGGCAGTTACCTTGGCGCGCGCAGCGTCAACCATGGCCGGCGTCGATTTGCTGTCTTCGATTGTCGTGACCGCTTCATCGACTGTCTGTCGGCCGAGCACGACGCCGGTCAGCGCGCTCAGGTCGGGCTTGGCCTTGGGCAAGTCCTTGAGCTGCTTGTCGGTGAGCCCATCAAGCCTGCAGGCTGGCCCCTGCGCCAACGCCGCTGGGGCAAGCGCGAGCATCACTGCCGCTGCGAGTACTGTTTTCCGAACTGTCTTGAACGTAGTCATCAGAATTCCCCCCTGATGCCGTTAACCAATGATTAGCAGGCTCTCTTCGGAAGAAAAGAGGCGAAGGGCTGACAAGCGTTCGCATGATCCGGCGCGCGCATGAGCGCTGGCGGTTAGCGCCTTGAGATCGTAGGGACAGCCTCGTCGAGCGGAGAAATTTAAGTGCGCGGATATTTTGGGATCGGTGTGGAGTCGCTGTCGAAGCCGATGAATCTCGGCGCGCTTCAGCGCACCGCGCATGCGTTTGGCGCAGCCTTTACGTTTACCGTCGCGGCAGCGCCGAAGGTGCGTGTGATGCATAATGCAGACACGTCGAAGTCCGATCTGCATGTGCCGTGGTATCTATGGAATTCCATAGAGGAGATGCAGCTGCCCCGTGGTTGCCAGCTTGTCGGCGTCGAACTCACCGATGATGCAATCGCGCTTCCCGTCTTCCGTCATCCGCTGCGTGCGGCTTACGTGATGGGAGGGGAGGCGAGAGACCTGTCGCCGGAGCTTCAGGCGCGCTGCGCGTTTATCGTGAAAATCCCAACGCGCTTCTGCATAAATGTCGGATTGGCTGGTGCGCTGGTGATGTATGATCGCACGCTGTCGATGGGCAACTGGCCGCATCGGCCTGTGCGCGCCGGCGGGCCGGAGACAGACGGCTGATCAGTCGAGCAGGCGCCGTCCGCGCAGGCCCATGCCGAAGTGCGCGAGCAGCGCGCCGGCAAAGGCTGCACCGCCCAGCGCCACGGCGGCCGGCATGTCATCCCGCTCGATGCCGGACAGGACCATGAAGACAAGCAGACCGCCAAAGCCGATGACGGACAGCAGGCCCACCGTCCAGGTGATGTCGCCTGTCGCATGGGCGATCGGCGCGGCATTGCGCCAGAGCCCATAGATCATCCGTCCACCGATCATTACGCCGACGCCCAGCATCGCCGGCGCGATCAAGGCGCCCAGGCGGGCAAGGATGGGCAGCAGGCCGGAATCGCCGCTGACCCCAGCCGCAACCTGAATCGTGCCGGCGGACGCTACGCCAACAAGAATGGCGGCCCCCATAAGCATGATCAAAGCGCCCGATGCGCGCCGCCAACCCACCTTTGCGCTCCCTCACGTCAGTGGTTCCAGCTTCGCAACAAGCAGGTCGCGCGCCGTACGCGTGAGGTCCGAAGGTGAGTTCCAAGATGTATGCAAAGGCGCGATAGTCGCGCCGAAATGGGCCAGAAACACCGTTAAAACAGCGAGTTCGATGAAATTGCGCCGACCCGTTTAAACCGGTTTTCAACTCCGCGTGCCAGTTTGGGCCGTAAGCGGGAGGCCGCCTCAAGAGCCTCCGCAAACATGATGGTGGTGCACATGGCGAAGACTGTCCTGGTCGTCGATGACGATCCTACCCAGCGTCGTCTCATGCAGGCGGCGGCCGAAAAGCAGGGCTTCCGCGCCCGCGTCGTCGAGAATGGCGAACGCGCGCTGGAGGAAGCCTCCGACGCCCGTCACGGCGTCGATGTGGTGCTGCTCGATCTTGTCATGCCGGGCCTCTCGGGGATGGAAACGCTCGAGCGCCTGATGGAGCGTCGCCCCGATCTCCCGGTCATCGTGATTACGGCAACCGGCGGCATCGACACGGTGGTCTCGGCCATGCGCGCCGGCGCGGTGGATTTCTTCGTGAAACCCGCCAGCCCCGAGCGCATCGCCATCTCGATCCGCAATGCGCTCAAGCTGTCGGACCTGCGCGGCGAGGTTAAGCGCCTCACCAAGAAGACCGATGGCAAGCTCGGTTTCGACGACATGATCGCCAGCGCCCCGTCCATGCGCGGCGTCGTGCGCCTTGGTCAGCGCGCAGCCGCCTCCACAATTCCGCTCCTCATCCTCGGTGAAAGCGGCGTCGGCAAGGAAGTCATCGCCCGCTGCATCCAGAGCGCCTCCGATCGCGCCGGCAAGCCGTTCGTCACGGTCAACTGCGGCGCCATCCCCGAAAACCTCGTCGAGTCGATCTTGTTCGGCCACGAGAAGGGCTCGTTCACCGGCGCCACCGACAAGAAGCTCGGCAAGTTCGTTGAAGCCGACCAGGGCACGCTGTTCCTCGACGAAGTCGGCGAGCTTCCCCTTGATATGCAGGTCAAATTGCTGCGCGTCCTCCAGGAAGGCGAGGTAGACGCTGTCGGCTCGCGCCGTCCCACCAAGGTCGATGTCCGCATCATCTCCGCCACCAACCGCGATCTTGCGCAGCTGGTGAAGGAAGGTCGTTTCCGCGAGGACCTGTACTACCGCCTCAACGTGTTCCCCATCGAAATCCCCTCACTGCGCGAGCGCAAGGAAGACCTGCCGGCGCTGATCGACCATTTCGTCGGCCGCTTCAATGCGGAAGAGGGCAAGGTCATTCCGGGCGTCTCCCCGGAAACGCAGGCTATGCTCACCAGCTATGACTGGCCTGGCAACGTCCGCCAGCTCGAGAACGCCGTGTTCCGCGCAATCGTTCTCTCCGATGGCGGTGCGCTCAAGCCGGAAGACTTCCCGCAGATCTCGGGCCTGTCCGCGCTCACGCTGGTTGCAGATGCGCCCTCGCCGAAGCCTGCGAACGACCAGGGCGATCAGCCTGTCGCGGTCACCGACGGCACGGGCGAGCTGCGCACGCTGGAAGCCATCGAACGCGATCTCATCCAGTTCGCCATCGATCACTATTCCGGTCACATGTCGGAAGTCGCCCGCCGCCTCGGCATCGGCCGCTCGACGCTCTACCGGAAAGTCCGCGAATACGATCTCAAGGTCCGCGAAGACGGCGAACTCGACGAGACAGGGACCTGATGTACATGGACCGCGACCTCATCAACGCAACGCCCGCCTACGTCCTCAGCGCCGACCTCGTCGGCGGCGCAGAAGTCACCGTCAGCCCCATCGAAGCCTGGAGCGGCCTCGCCGCCATCGTTTCGGTGGCGCTGGCCGCCATGGTCGGCACAGGCGGCCTTATCGTATTCGCCGCGACGAGCATCTGATCCGACTTGTCGTCGAAGGCGCACGCGATGAAAGATATCGGCAAGAGCGTCCGCGCAGCGAAGGGTGGCTTCATCAGCACGGTCAGCAATGACCCGGCAGCAAGCGCTACCATCCGAACCTGTACCGGAAAATGGCGGTCGCGCTGAAGGACGCCGGCGCGCCGGCGCCGGTCGTCGAGTAGCCCTGTTTTCGACTATCAGAATGCAAAAAGGCCGGAAGCGCCGATGCGCTTCCGGCCTTGAACTTTGCCGGTCGTAATACCGTAGGTCGTCTAGGCCTTGGGCAGGAGACCTTCGCGCTGGGCGCGCTTGCGGGCCAGCTTGCGCGCGCGGCGCACGGCTTCGGCCTTGCGGCGAGCCTTCGCCTCGGACGGCTTCTCGAAGGCGGTGCGGGCCTTCATTTCCCGGAAGACGCCTTCACGCTGCATCTTTTTCTTGAGCGCTTTCAACGCCTGATCGACGTTGTTATCGCGGACCACGATCTGAACTATTTTAAACTCTCCATCGGCATCCCGCACCGGCGACGGGTGATCAGGTTAGAACGCAACAAACGCCAAGCCGGCCACTATCGCTCCCTCTGGAGGATGCGTAGGCCCGCGAGACGGGTGATTTTTCGCTAGCCCGGCATGTAAGCCATGACGGAAAAGCGCGGGTCCGATATCATATGAATTCGGGCCTGCCTACTGGCCAAAACCTAGGGATTTTTGCACGTGGAAGCTCAGGAAACCGCCCCCAGCGACCTTTTTCTGGACCGGCTGGTTGACGCCATGCTGGCCTTGGCCCCGGACTCAGGCTGGACGCAGGCAAGCCTGGATAAAGCCGCCGCAAAAGCCGGCCTTTCCACCGGCCAGGCCTTGCTGGCTGCGCCGAATGGGATTGCCGACGTGCTTGAGGCGTTCGGCATGCGCGCGGCTCGCGCAGCTGGGGACGCTGTCGCGGCGTCCACCGCCAAGGTCCGGGACAAGGTCAGGGCAGGGGCCAAGGGCTGGCTCGCCGCCCTCGACGCCCACAAGCTAGCCGTCAAACGCGCCGCCTCATCCCCCGCCAACCTGCTGACAGGTCCCAAGGGCCTCTGGGCGGCCGCCGACGCGATCTGGTCGGCGCTGGGCGACAAATCGACGGACTACAACTGGTATACCAAGCGGATGACGCTCGTGGCTGTCCTCGGCTCGACGCTCGCCGCGTGGATCGGCACGGACGACGAAGCCGAGATCGACGCCTTCCTCGACCGTCGCATCGAGAACGTCATGCAGTTCGAGAAGGTCAAGGCGCAGGCGAAAGACGCCTTCGCCAACTTCCCCGACCCGCTGGATATTCTCGGCAAGCGGAAGTCGGCGCCGTGACACGCGCGCTGTCCGGCTGGCGCACTGCGCTAGCCTACATCCTGCTTCTGCTCGGCCTGATCACGCTCGCGATGACGTTGCCGGCCATGGCGTGGCTGGGATGGGGCGCGCTGCTGATGATAATTCCGGGCTTCGGGCTGGCTGCGGCCGGGATCGTCATGCTCATCATGCTTGTCGCCCGCGCCCGGCGCTGAGCCAGTTCAGGGACTTTCCGATGACCGAGCGCCTCTCCGAAGAAGTCTACCGCCAGGAAGGTGACAACTTCCGCTCCATCATCGCCACGCTCGAACCCGATGGCGTGCTGATGCTGGATGCGCAGGACATGGGCCCGCTGGTCCAGGAGATGTGGGGCGACAGCGACTACGAATTCTGGTGCCGCATACCGCCCGAAGGCGCCGCGAAACTGGCCTACGTGTTGCTCAGGAAGTTGTACGCTGGCCGCGAACACGCCGTCGACGAACTCCGCGCCCTCTGCGCCGCGGAAAACATTCCCCACGAAAATGGCAGCTACGCCTGAACGCTCACCCGCGGGGCTTCAGTCGCGTCACATGCCCCATCTTGCGGCCATCGACGGCAGAGCGCTTCCCGTAGAGATGCAGCTTCGCCCCCTCGGCCAGATAGCGCTCCCACGCAAACGCATCCTCTCCCAGAAGATTGATCATCTCCCCGTCTGAATGCCGTTCGGGATTGCCCAGCGGCCAGCCGCACACGGCGCGGATATGCTGCTCGAACTGTCCCGTGATGCACGCGTCCTGCGTCCAGTGACCCGAATTGTGCACGCGCGGCGCAAACTCGTTTGCCAGCAGCTCCCCGTCCTGCGTGAGAAACAGCTCCAGCGCCAGCACGCCGACATAGTCCAGCTCGTCCGCCAGCTTCTTCGCCATCGCGACCGCCTTCTCGATCACCGCCCTGGATGCAGAGGAAGGGAACACCGACTTGCGCAGGATGCCGCCCGAATGATCGTTCTCCGGCGGATCGAACGCGACGAACTCGCCATTCGCCGCCCGCGCCGCGACAACCGAGATCTCGCGGTCATGCGTGATCCACGCCTCGACCACCGAAGGCCCCGCGCCCACATCGGCCCACGCGCTCGCCGGCGCTGTTCCCTTCAGCCGAACCTGTCCCTTGCCGTCATAGCCGGAGAAGCGCGACTTCAGCACGCCATTGCCGCCCAGCGCATCAAGCGCGGCCTGAATGTCGTCCGGCCCATCGACCCGCGCGAACGGCGCCGGCTCTATGCCGATCTCGCGGAAGAACGTCTTCTCCGCGAGGCGGTCCTGCGCCCGCGCCAGTGTCCGTCCGTTCGGCCGCATTGGCACGCCTTGGGCCTCAATCAGGTCGGCCGCCGCAACCGGCACGTTCTCGAATTCCAGCGTCGTCGCCACAACGCTCGCCGCGAACTCCTTCAGGGCGGCTTCATCGCTCCAGGTGGCGACCCACGTTCTCTTCGCTACGCGCGAGGCGGGGCTGTCCGTTTCCGGCGTGAAGATATGGACGTCGAGCCCCATGTCGGCTGCCGCT
>JAVBYB010000106.1 GCA_030824255.1 bacterium | reverse complement strand
TCCCGGGGGGCGGTCGACCGCGCTGGCTGGTCGAACTGATCCGATCCCAAGCCGGCCAGTGTGCGGATTTCATCGTGGAGGCGTGTGATGAAAAGGGTCGTCTCGCTCTTCCTGCCGACGTGGCCGACGGACCGCTATTACAGGGCGAGGCCCGATACCGCGCCGCCTCGTGACAAGCCGCTGGTCTTGATCGGATCGGATGGTCGCTCAAAAATTATTCACGCTGCCAACGTTGCCGCACGAAAGACCGGTGTGCGGATCGGCATGCCCGCGACGCAGGCGCAGGCCCTTGTTCCTGGCCTGGACACCCAACTTGCCGATCCGGCCGAAGACCTTTCCGCTCTCGAACGTCTCGGCCTCTGGGCCGTCCGGCGGTATTCGCCTCATGTCGCGGTTGATCCGCCCGATGGACTGGTGTTCGAAGCGACAGGCGTTGCGCACCTGTTCGGCGGCGAAGCCGCGATGCTGGAAGACCTCTCTCAGAAATTGAGGTCTTCCAGCATCGTGACGCGTGCGGTTTGCGCGGCGACCTGGGGCGCAGCGCACGCGATCGCCAGATTCACAGCGACACGTCTGAATGTCATAGACGCTTCAGCGACCGCGGATGCCCTCGCTCCCCTTCCCATCAGCGCACTTCGGCTACCGCTGGATATTGTGCAGCACCTCCACACGCTTGGCTTTGCCACCATCGGCGAACTCAACGCCACGCCTCGCGCCCCGCTTACTCTGCGTTTCGGTCAGAGTCTGCTGCAACGCATCGATCAGGCCTACGGACGCCTCGGCGAGCCGTTCATTCCGCTTGAGCCGCCCGAACTGCCAAGGGTCACGCGCGCCTTCCCAGAGCCAATCTCCGCCTCCGAGACCCTGCATCGCTACACTGAGAAACTGGCCGGCGAACTGGCCACGGTTCTGGAAGACAAGATCTCCGGCGCCTCGCAACTCGATCTCCTGTTCTTCCGCATTGATCGACGCGTCGAGTCGATCCGCGCAGGGATGGCGCGCCCGACGCGCGAAGCGCGCCGCATTGCGCGCCTGCTGACAGACCGTATCGAGACGATCGATCCCGGCCCCGGCGTCGAACGCATGACCCTTGTGGCGTCGCGTCTGGATGACCTGCCCTGGCGCCCGGGGTCTGCGCTGGGGGAGACGTCGGTCCGCGACATCAGCGAACTTATCGACACGCTCACCAATCGCGTCGGCGAAGAGCGGCTCTATCGGCTGGCTGCCGTCGAAAGCGACATACCCGAACGATCCGTGACCCGCATTCCCCCGTTGGCCGAAGCGACCCAGCTGCGCTGGCAGATCGACTGGCCGCGCCCATCTCGGCTGCTGCCCCACCCCGAACTGATCGAAACAACAGCGCTGCTTCCCGATCATCCGCCGGTCCAGTTCACCTGGCGAGGACAAAGACGACGGGTCAAACGCGCTGACGGACCCGAGCGCATCTTTGGCGAATGGATCCGCAGCAAGGACGAGCTGCGATCTGTGCGGGACTACTTCATCGTCGAGGATGAAGCCGGCGAGCGCTTCTGGCTCTTCCGCGCCGGCGACGGCGAAGACCCTCGGACCGGCGATCAGCGCTGGTTTGTCCACGGACTATTTGGGTGAAGAAGCGCAGTTTGCCATGTCAACCGTTGATAACCCCGATTCACTCAGGGAAATAACGACTGCTTACGCCTGCGCCGTGCTAAAGTCCGGTTCGATTTAGATGCCCAACAAAGTTCACAACGCAGATGCCGGTCGCATTCAAACAGATCGAAGACGGAGACAATTGGAGGGGCTCTTCCTGGGTAATCCAGGACGAGGACAAACTTGCAAAGCTCGTCGCTAGAGTAGCACTCGGGCAGTCACGCCATGTCGCTAGGATCCTGAGGGAAACCAGCTACCCCGAAGTCATCCCGACGAAAACGGCGTACGACGGAGCACGCAGAATTCTGACGGTCGCGTCGGGCGACAAGACCTTTCATCGGGATGGCTGGCTGTTTCAGGTCATCTCCTGGGTCGCCGCCCACAAGCAGTCACCCAACGACCTCATCCGGCCGCCTCAAATGATAAAGGCCGACAAAGGCTTCGACGGAATTCATATCCGGCTGATGAGGCGAAAGGGCAAGGTCGCGACCGTCATCATCTGCGAAGAGAAGGCAACGACGAACCCGCGAAACAAGATCGTGAGCGACGTTTGGCCGGACTTCGAGTCTCTCGAAGCCGGCGAGCGCGACAACGAACTTGTGGCGGTGGTCACAGACATCCTCGCGACCAACGGCCTCGACGACAATGCCGATGAAGCCGTTGCGAGCATTCTTTGGCAAGAGGCTCGCGCCTATCGCGTGTCCGTTACCGGGAAAGATGAGCATTGCACTACGGACGGGTTGAAAAAGTTGTTCGCAGGGTACGAGGACAAAGTATCTGGCAACGTTACCCGGAGGCGAGCCGAAGTGCTGCAGCTTGATGACATTCGCGAATGGCTGAACGCGCTTGCCGACAAGGCGCTTGCCGCTCTCGATGGGATCGAGGCGAAGCATGTATGATGAGACCACTGCCCGCCTTATCCGGCAAACCCCCGACTTGCCCGACCTGGATCGGCAGGATCTGCCCGACCGTCTGTCTCGCTACTACGCCGAAATCGTCGCGGCGCGTGTCCGCGCGCGGGAAGCGGACGATAAGTCTGGCCTGGAAGAGATCACGCATTTCGCCATGCGACTCGCACAGACCAACGAGGCGTTGGTTGCAGTAGCGCCAGACCGGAAAGATCGCGCAGCAGCCGCGTTTGTTGCGGCGACAGCATATCAGCTAGTGTTTCAGACAGACCAGATTTCTCGCCGGGAACGCCCCGGCTCAGAATTGCATCAGCAGGGCATCGCCGAGAGCATCGCCGCGATGCTCCTGTTCATGATCGGCGATGCTTCGTCTGATGCGATTGAGGTATCCAAGCACGTCGCGCTCCGGAACGACCGAAAGGTGGAACGGGAGCTCGTTCGGTGTTTGCGTTTTCTTGCCCGGGGACAGGTGCAGGAAATTCTCAACCGGCCGGTTTTGTCAGCACGAGCCGTGCGTGGGGACACCGATGTCGAGATGGCAACGTCGGCGCTATATGTCACGCTTTTGTCCGCGGTACGTTCGCTGGCAGAATCCTTACTCGGTCGATCAGAGACCGAGGATGCGGCGGAGATGTGCGAGCGAGTTCGACGCCTCAGCAATGCCAGCACCCGCGCAATGGGCGCTGACGAGCCCGTCCCGGTGTCGAGCTTTTCAGGACCCTACCACTTGGCTTCGCTGCTCCTCGCTGTCATTGATTCTCTTAGCGGCGGGGCTCTCGTCACGGTGCCTGCCCCCAGCGGAACCGACCCTAGGAAGTGGAGCCGGGCGCTTCAGGAAATGGCCGGCGAACGGCCTTACCTCTGGCCCAATCATCGCGACGCGATCAATCGCGGCCTTTTGAACAATGGCGTGTCGGCTGTCGTTGGCTTTCCGACAGGGGCAGGAAAGTCGACAGTGTCGCAGTTGAAAATCGCTGCGCATCTGTTCGCGGGACGGAAGGTTGTCTTTCTCGCCCCCACGCATGCCCTTGTCGATCAGACTTCTCGCGATCTCAATGAGGCTTTTCCCCGTGCGTCGGTGCGAGGCGAGCGGATGGATGAGTTCGGCTTCGAGACGGGCGGAGAGGAGCTTCCGGACATTTTCGTAATGACGCCGGAAGCGTGCCTTACCCTCACCCACTGGCAGCCGGAGGCGTTCGAAGATGTGGGCCTTCTCGTCTTCGACGAATGCCACCTGATGCACGACAAGGGCGATGGGAGCCGCAGGGCAATGGATGCCATGCTCTGCCTCCTCAACGTGTTGCGCATCCGTCCTGACGCAGATGTGATGCTCCTGTCTGCAATGCTCAAAAATGTCAGCGAAGTGGCTGGGTGGATTGCGAACCTGACAGGGCGGCCGGCGCTGGATCTCACTCTCGACTGGAAGCCAACGCGACAGCTTCGCGGGTGTATCGTCTATAAGGCTCCTGATCTGGACGCGTTGAATCAGCTGCTGGCTAGCGAACGCGCGCAAAAGCCATCCGGCGCCGTTCCGAAGCCCGTCCAAAACAAGCTGGTGGCGCAGCCATTTGGCTTTTTCAGCGTCCAGCAAACTTGGGCGAGTTGGCGCCGCGAGGACTACGCCTTGTTGCCCTTCCTCGAAGAGCAGGTGGCATTGAGCACCAACGCGAAGTGGAATCTGACGCCGAACGCCAACGAACTTAGCGCACGAATCGCCGCCAGAGCGGCGGAGTCGGGCCTCAAGACGCTCGTCTTTTCCCAATCCACCATCAACGCGAACGCGATTGCAGAACAGACCACAGACCTGTGCAGTGCAACCAGGATCAGGCTCAGCGAAACGGAGAAGGCGTATCTGGATACTGCGATCGACGAGATCGGCAGCGCGAAGCAGCTCTACCTTCGCGTCGAGGGGGACGAGGTCGTTGGGTCATCTTCGGTGCATCACGCTCAGCTTCTGCCTGAAGAGCGCCGGCTGGTGGAGTCACTCTACAAGAGGCGCGACGGCCTGACCTCACTTGCCGCCACGCCCACGCTCGGCCAGGGAATGAACCTTCCAAGCGAGATGGTGATCATTGCCGACGACAGCCGGTTTGATGAAGCGAAAGGACGTAAGGATGTGCTGGAAGCGCAAGACCTTCTCAATGCCGCCGGTCGCGCGGGCCGGGCCGGGCAGAACGCAAACGGCATCGTGGTGGTCATTCCTGGCAAAGTGGTCGCGCTGGATGAGACGGAAAGCCGAATCGGAAATCGATGGGCAGCGCTCCGGGAGGTCTTCGGTCAATCGGACCAGTGCCTGATCATCGATGATCCATTGACGGCCTTACTCGATCGCATCCATGTTCAAAGTGAGCAGCTCGGTGATACCGAGCGCTATGCTATCTCGCGGTTGATTCAGTCTGGTCGCATCGACGGCAACTCGGATGGTGAGGCGCTCGAGCGCGCGATCAGGCGATCTTTTGCGGCGCACAGGCGAACGCAGGACCGCGAGAACTGGATTGCGAGTCGTGTGGCGGCAGCAGTGGCGTTTGCCAATGGAAGCGACGATCTCTCCGAAGACGCGCGGGTCAACCGTGAGCTGGCGTCGACCACGGGCGTGCCGGAAGACGTGATTGTGCAGTTGAAGGCCAGCCTCGTTGATGCTCCCCCTCCTGACCGGGCCAATGTGGCGACCTGGTGCGGCTGGATGATGGACTGGCTCCAGGCTCGGCCAGACATGCTCGAAAAGCTGCTCAAGCTGGAAGACCTCGAGAGCCAGTTCGGCAAGCCATACAAGGACCTCAAAACGTCAGCGGAGCGTGCAGCGTTTGCAATGCCTCAGCTACGGTTGCTGCTGGAAGCCTGGATGGCGGGAAAGACGCTCAACGAAATGCAAGCCGACCTTCCGCCGAATGCCCGCCAGAAACGGTTCAGCACAGGCGCGCGAAAGTTCGTGGCGCGGCTCGTGCCCTCGCTGTCCTATTTCTTTGGCGTCCCTGCCCTCATCCTTCGCAGCCAAGCGCAAGCTGCCGGGGTCGAGGATTATGAGCCGCCCCCCAGCATTCTTGTTCTTGGCAATTGCGCGCGGCGAGGCTTCAACCATGCGGAGATGGCCGCACTGGCTCAGTTGCTTGCGAAGGCTGGTCTACCCCGGCGCGACGTTCATCGACACTTCGCACGTGTAGTTCCGTTTCTTCCGTCGGCGGAGCTGCCCGAGACTTGGCAATCCATGGTCGAGCGGGTCGAGCGGGCGTCGGACAGAGAACTCAATGCTCGGGGCTTGGATTTCGATCTGCTGAGCTAGGTCAGCAGGCCACTACTGGGTAGTGTCTCAGTTTGAATCTGCCCTCTGTTGACATGGGACGCCGGGACTCGCGTTCGCCATGTTTGGAGGATGAAAGACTACGACACCATTTTCTGGATTCGCTACGGTGCCATGCTGGTCCGCAAGCGGCTGCGAAAGCTCGGCGTCCTTCGCGCTCAGTGCGAACTGGACCTGACTGACGCAGAGGCCCAAGTCACCGCTCTACGTCACCGCCTCCTGCTTATCGACAACGCCGTCAGCGATTATATGCTTGGCGGTAAGCAGGAGCGCGATTCATGACTTCGCATCACCGTGACCCTATCAAGTGTGTGTGTGGACATGCTGGCGCTGTCCGCTGGAAGGAGAACGACGCGCCGTTCACGCGCCAGTATGAGTCCTACTCGCTGGAAGGCTTTGAGGGCGATGGATTCAGTATCGATGGCTTCGTGTCTTCGACAGAAGCGTTAGAGCGTCTCAATCCGAAATGTCCCAAGTGTGGAAAGACCGGAAAAGTCAGTTATGCCAAAGGGACCTAAAGGACAGAAGCGCCCCGCTGACGTTGTCAGCAACGCCATAAAGGTCGCTCGTATCGCCACGGGTGAGGATGACGACACCCCGCCCGTCACTGGCAAAGACCCGAACGCCGCCGCTTTAGGGAAGAAGGGCGGGGCTGCACGGGCCAAGGCGCTGACGCCGAAGAAGCGGAGCGAGATAGCTAAGAAGGCTGCTGCGAAGCGGTGGTCACAAAGCACTTGACCAACGTTACGTTTCGGACGATTAATTAATTGAACGAATCATAACGCGAGGTTGTCCGTGTCCCGTCGTGTCTTGTTCGAAGACGTCCAGGTTGTTCCCCGACTCTTTCAGCTGCGCCTGCCAAAAGACATTTTGCTCGACGTCCTCGATAAGGCCGTCGGCGAACGGGCAAACGTCACTGGTAGTGACCCTCTCGGAACACCCGGAACAGAGATGCGCCGCTGGACCACAAGGTTCTTGCGCGACGACATTCGGCTCAGAAAGCTGGGATGGAAGCCGTGCGCGCACAGCCAGATTGAGGGCATTCGCAACGACAGCCTTCAAATGAAGGTGGCGTTCATGAATACGGACCAGCGTACTGGAGTGCCAGAGAAGTCTCCGGCGAACGTTTCGGATCGGGGGTCAGTTGCGGAGTTACTGATCGCCCACAACTGCTCAGCCGGCCAAAGTGAGTTGTTTGACGTCCCGGCCCCCGAGGACCCGATTCTAGCCTATGATTTTTGGTATCTATGCGCGTACGTGGGCGAGAAGCACGTCGCTGCCGAGTTGTCCCGCCCGACAGAAATCACCAACTCGTTCGTGAGCGACTATTCCGAGAGGATTATCCTGTGGCGGCCCGGAGATAAGCCGGGGCTACGTCGCCCTGACAGCGTGCCAGAAGATTTTGCAGAGATCGAACTGCCCACCCTGACCCGTATCTAGAAAGATGTTCAATCCACAGCGACTTGTCATCGCCCGAGAGCGCCGGGCGATGACCAAGAAGGGACTCGCCGACCTAGTCGGAGTGAGCGCGATCACAATCCATAGATATGAGGCTGGCGAGATCGAACCGTCGCCCGAGAATCTAGAGAAGATCGCGAAACTACTTGAATTTCCTCAGTCCTTCTTTGGTGGCGCTGATATCGATCAGCCCAGAAGAGAAAACGCGAGCTTCCGTGGGCTTGCGAGTAAGACGGCGCGCGTGATGGACGCCGCGTTGCAGTCGGGCACGCTTGCGTACTTGTTCGATGACTGGGTCTCAACGCGCTACGGTCGTGTTAAGTTGGACCTGCCGGAGTTTGAGCCGGAGATGCCTCCGCAAGTCGCCGCGAAACTTCTTCGCCAGCACTGGCGGCTTGGCGATAAGCCAATTCAAAACATGGTCCATCTGTTGGAGGCCAAAGGCATCCGCGTCTTTTCGTTAGCGGAGAACACGAAGGAAATTGACGCATTTTCCGTCTGGCGCAACGACGTTCCATACGTCTTCCTGAATCGCTTTAAATCGTCTGAGCGTAGTCGGTTCGACGCCGCGCACGAGCTTTGCCATCTGTGCTTGCACAAACACGGAGGGGCCGCAGCCATCCATAAGAACAGTCCTATTGAACGGGATGCACAAGCGTTCGCAGGCGCTTTTTTGATGCCAGAAGCTGATCTTCGCTCAGTAATGAAGTCGTCCATTTATAGTGTCGAGGATTTGCTGCCCTACAAGAAACGTTGGCGGGTCGCCGCCGTGGCTTTGGCCTACCGGCTTCGCGAAGTTGGCCTAATCAGCGATGCTCGCGTTAATTCGCTTTACGTTGAGATGTCACGACGCGGTTGGCTGAAGGGCGAGCCGGCTGGGATCGATCGCGAGCAGTCTCACTACTGGCAACAAGTGTTCAACGATCTCCGGCAGGCCGGGATTACGAAAGCGGCCATAGTCAGCCAAACTGGTATTCCGTCTCCTGAACTGGAATCCCTTCTGTTCGGACTAGCCAACATGATTTCCATCGATGGCGCCGGGGCTACGTCGCCTCCGCGCAAGGTAGATCTGAAAATTGTAAAATGAACTTTTATGCTTGACGGTAAGCACAACCCTTACATCAAGGGGCATGGCGAACAAGCTTGCCCTCGAAACGCGCGTCCAAATCCTCAACCTGCTGGTCGAGAGCAACTCGATGCGCTCCGTCAAGCTGGCCAAACCAAATGATCGCGTCTCTCCAGCCCACTTGTCCCGGCTCGATTGAGAGGACAGATTTGAGCCATGGCAGGTCCTGACAAAGACCCTGGTGAAGACCACTTCACCTACGTGACGTGGATCATGGCTGATGCCAGGACTCGCCGCGAGGCCATTCTCGCGTCCCGTCAGTGGACCATCAAGCGCAAGGACGGAAAGCCACTTATCATCGGCGTCAACTACGACACGTTCGATGTCGGCCGCGGCGCTGAATACGAGTTCGTCCAGGTGACGACCCCGCCGAACGATCTCATCGCGAAGATCACCGACCGGATGCTTTTGCTCCTCAACGACGACGATCTGGATCTTTGGCGCGGTGCAATACGAGCGCCCCTGGAAGACGTCAAAGCACTGATAAAGACCTACGAGTTCAATCCCGACGAATGGGATATCTCGATCGAGGACCCGAACAAGAAGCCCCCTCGCCCGCGTAAGCCCAAGTCCAAATCACCGAACCGACCCGAACCCCAAGGCGATCTCTTCTGAGAACGTTCTAGACGAGCCTCACGATGATCGACCTCTTCGACCTCAAAATTCAACCTGATCGGGCTCACCCGCAATTCACGTCGCTGCGCAATTCCGCCATTCATGGCGGCGCTCGGAAGCTGATCAACGCCGCTTTTAGCGAGATGGGCGACCCGAACGGCAACTTCGTTCCAGACTTCCAAGGACACGGCTTCCACAATCGTCTCTTCGAGCTGTCTTGCTACAGCTATCTGCGTGCTGCAGGCCTTGATCTGTCATCTCGCTATGAGCGTCCCGACTTCATTGCGTCGCGCGGAGCGCAGAGCGTGGCGATAGAGGTGACAAGCGCCAATCCACACACTGAGGCAGACCAAGACATCTCGATTCTGAAAATGGAGGACCTGAGCGAGGAGGAGATCCATCGGCGCGCGAACGAGGATTTTCCAGCGCGCATTTCTCGAAGCCTGCGGAGAAAGCTTCGTCACCGCTATCAGGACCTTCCGCACGTCGCGAGTAAACCGCTCGTGCTTATGGTCGCCCCAAGCTTCGAGGCGGCCCCAGGCGTCTATATCGATGAATCTCTGGTGCCAGCATTCTTTCCAGCTGCATCCGAGACGCCAGACACCGCACTGTTCGCAGACCCGCGGGCAAACTCCGTAAGCGCCGTGGCGTACTGCAACTCTTTCACGGTCTCCAAGTTCTTACGGCTCGGCGATCCTGACCTCCTCGCGAACAGCTACGACACCGTTTGCTGGGGTGTAGCCTTGATCGGAGATCATCCTTCGTTTCTCGAGTTTCGCTACAATGTCGGAGCCGAGGACGCGCCGCCAGAACTGTGGTCCACGGGCGTAACGCTCTTTCTCAATCAAAATGCCGCCAATCCCCTTCCCGCAAATCTTCTCCCGGCAAGCTCAACCTTTGCATGCGATGAGAGCGGCATCTTCCGCACCGTTCGTGGATTTCACCCGGTTACGTCCTTCATGTTTATCCAGCCGCTTTCCGATCCCGCTGAGGCATGATCAAGGACCGGGTCGATCGCCCGTGACAGGCGCTGGCCGGAGTGATCGAGCAGCTGAAGGTGCAACTATTCACACGATCGAGGATATCGGCCTTGCAGGATATCGGGGCTGCGCGAATGGTGGGTCGCTTGACCACCGATCCCGACTTCAGCAAAAATGGTGTAGTTTCAATTTTGTAGCCCCCCCCTTTTCCATGAAATTAGGCATACGCCTGCATGGATTTTTAACAAGAAACATTGCATACTGTCGCACACCAACCTACCTTCTCTGCGAAGGAGCGATACCATGTCGGCGCTAGGCGAATTGAAAAGGAAGCTACGGCCAGGTCAGGTTTATCGGCGCAAGGATCTCGCACGCTGGTCGAACGCCGTTGACCGGCACCTGCATCAGCTCGTCGAGGAAGGCAGGCTCAGGAAAGTGTCCGGGGGCCTATATATGGCTCCACGTAAAACCCGGTTTGGTTCTGCGCCAGCGGAGCCGGAGGAGATGGTTGGCTCGTTCCTGGGCGACGATCGCTTTCTGCTCGTATCACCGAATGCCTATAACGGGCTCGGTGTTGGCACGACGCAACTTTACAACAAACCCGTCGTCTACAATCGGAAACGACACGGCGAGTTTGAACTCAATGGAAGACCATTCGAGTTTCGCCGCCGGCCATCGTTTCCAAAGGCGGTCAGCGAGGAGTTTCTTCTCGTCGACCTTCTGCACAACCTGGATAGGTTAGCGGAGGATCGCGAAGCCGTTCGGGAGCGGGCCTTAAAGCGAGCGCGCGAATTCGATCGGAAGCGATTGGCCAAAGCCGTTTATGACTACGACTCCTCGCGCGTCCGGAATCTGCTTACGCCGATATTGGAAGACAACGGACGTAGTGCTGCTGCATGACCCTTCTTCACGAGCTGCCGGACTTCAAAGATCTTCTCGCTGTCGTCGCCGACAAGCTGAAGATCGATCCCGGCCTCGTGGAGAAGGACTATTGGATCATGCAGGCCCTTTGGGGATTGCAGCAGCTTGGCTACAAGTTTGAGTTGAAGGGCGGAACGTCGCTTTCAAAAGGCCTTGGCCTCATTCATCGCTTCTCCGAAGACATTGATATCCGGATCGAGCCGCCGGCAGATCTCAAGATTGGCAAGAACAACAACAAGCCTCAGCATATTGCGGAGCGCTTCGCTTTCTACGATGGCCTAGCCGCCACTATTTCGATCGCTGGCGTAAAGTCCGTCGAAAGGGACATAGCATTCGACGATGACAGGGCGCGTAGCGGCGGGGTCCGCCTCAACTATGAGAGCGCATACCCCCTCCCCGCCGGCGTCAAGGACGGCATCCTTCTTGAAGTGGGATTCGACACAGTCGCCCCGAACCAGCAATGCAACATCTCATCGTGGGCATACGACCACGCCATTGAAGCGCGAATCGAAGGCCTTACCGACAATCGGGCAATGGGCGTTGCCTGCTATAAGCCGGGCTACACGCTTGTCGAAAAGCTCCAGACCATTTCGACCAAGTTCCGCCAACAACAGGCGGACGGCGGCATGCCGAAAAACTTCATGCGCCACTACTACGACGTCTACTGCCTGCTGGGCGACGGCACGGTCAGAGCGTTCATTGGCACGGATGCCTACAAGCAGCACAAGGACGACCGCTTCCCGGCCGCTGACAACAAAGACATAGCTTCGAACGAGGCATTCTCGTTGAATGATGAAACTGTCCGCAAACTCTATGCAGACGCCTACGCGTCCACTTCAGCTCTTTACTACAATGACCAACCGCCTTTTGCGGACCTACTCGCCCGCATCAAAGAGTTCGCTTCGAAACTCTGACGCCGGCGTCCTACACTGCCATGATCGGTGTGAACTGGTTTGCGAACTCCGCGCCTTCGTTTAGTAGCTGGTCCCCCGCCTGGACCCAGCAATGCGCGCCGAATGGCTGCGCCTGAACGCCGAACACCCATGTGGGAAAAAGGTGCCTTCGGGCGAGGAATTCGACGAGCGCCAACGCATCGAAGAGACACAGATAACCTCGCGGGTACCACGGCCTAAGCTTGCGAAAGATCGCAGTATGCTGCTTCAAGATATCGACGCATTCGCCAGCGGGCGACGCCTCCGCTTTTCGGTCTCTGACGCCGCAGACAATCTCGTGGATGTGGCGTCTCTTGAGGAGCAGGGACGCTCGGTGCGAGGCGGAGAAGAGATCCCACATGTCGCGGGCGCCAACCCGCACGTCGCTGTCCGCCGCTCCGGCAATTCCAAATGCCCGTTCCTCGTCGAGATGGAAGATGCTCGCCGTCGGTCGCGGTATGGACCTGACGCCTGGAACCGAGCTATCCCTTCCGCTTCCTCCTTGAGAACCTGAGCCTCTAGAAGCTCGTTCCGGTGCGCCTCAAACGCGGCGAGGATTGCAGCTTCGCCGTCGGATTCGTCCGACGATGCATTGAACGCGGGAACCGGGATTGCGTTGTAGTCATCCTGCCTGAGATCCAGGAAGACGCCCTGGCCTTCCGTGACGCAGAAATACACCTCGTTGCCGAGGACCAGACGACTACCCGAGGGAGACGACGAACCCGACACCATAGCCATGACGGAAACTTAGCAGGCTCAGGTTGGGGTATCGTCATCGTTCCGATGAAGCGAGGCGCCTTTGGGCTGCTAATCGTCCGTGTCGGACAATTGCAGCATTGCGAGGTGCATATGCTTCTCAACGGTCTTGATGCTTATACCGATCCGTCGTGCGATCTGCGGATAGGTCATTTCCTCAACCCGGTGCAGCAGAAACACCTCGCGCCGCTTCGCTGGCATGGCGTCGATTGCCGCCATAACACGCTGCAGCCGCTGCGCGCCGATGAGGCTACGTTCTGGATCGGCCGCCAGGTCCACAAGACCCTCCCCTGCCTCCGACCAGAACAGTCCGGAATTCTTCTTACGGTCCCGGATCCGCCTGAGGGCGACAGAACGGACTATGCGGGACAGCAGGTTGTCAACCTTCCGAATTTCCCGGCCCTTGGAATAGGCGACAATTTCCAGAAAGGCGTCCTGAACCACTTCATCCGCGCCTGCCTTACCGGCGCGGCTCGCGATGTCGCGAAGATTCTGCCGGCGCTCAACGAACGCCCGGCCCAGTTCCCGGTCCAATGCAGACTTCTTCGAGGTCACCGTGACCACTTCCGAGTGTTTTGGCACACCAGAGATGCGGTTGTCGGATCGAGATCGCGACGGCCCCTCTCTGCGAACATACGGTGACGGAATACGGAAAAAATGTCTACGCGAAAATCGCGTATATCTAGGCGGCCGGTTTCACTTTTGGCACACCGGCAATGCCCAAGTCAGT
>JAVBYB010000047.1 GCA_030824255.1 bacterium | reverse complement strand
CTGGGTCGGAGCCTTGGATCGGGTCAGCGCCTGGGCGTCAGTGTTGGCGACCACGAACTCCACGCCCTGAAGCTGGGCGTCGATCATGTTGTTCACGGCGTTCCCGCCGGCGCCACCGACACCGATCACGACTATCCGGGGGGTCAACTCAACGGCCATGGCCATCCTCGATCCACTCGTTTCCAGGGCCCGATCCGCACGTCGGGCAGGAAATGCGATGACAAAGGATCGCGGCTTTTGGCTAAGCGCGTCTTAAGACCTGCAACGGTTCAGAAGTTTTTCTGAACCCAGCCGAAGACTTGCCTGACCAGGCTTCCGCTCTGATCCGTAGCAGTCCGGTCGCTCCCACCACGCGGATCCGGGCTACCCATCAGGTCCCACCGTAGCAAGCCTGACGCAGCGGCGAAAGCGGGTGAACTGTAAGTCTCGCCTAGACCTTTGATGTTGGCAGGCTTGGCGAGACGGACTGGCGCGCGAAAAACGTCCTCCGCCAGCTCTTTAAGACAGGCCAGTTGGGACGAGCCGCCGGTGAGTACGATCCGTCTCGGCAAGGGGCGTCCCGTGGCGGAGGCCTTGGACAAACGTCCATCCATCAATTCGAGGATTTCCTCGATTCGCGGACGCAACATCTGAGCAACGTCGGCTCTGGTGCACTGGTGCGCCTCAAGACGGCCATCCGGTCCGAGGCGCGGTGCCTCGATCATGTCCAGCGCGCCCGACTCGGTCGGACCGACAGCGCCGTGCTGGACCTTCATCCGTTCCGCTGCCGCAAAGGTCGTTCCCAGACCTTGGGCCAGATCGGATGACGCCCGCGCTCCCCCCATGGGCAGGGTTTCAACGTGGATCAGCTCACCGTCGAAAAAGGCTGCCGCCGAGGTAACTCCGGCCCCGAAATCAATGACCATGGCGCCCTGCTCGGCCTCGTCCTCGACAAGGCAGGCCAGACCCGCCGCGTAGGGCGCCGCAAGGATAGCCGCGACATCGAGGTGGGCCCGCGACACGCACTGCACGATATTCCGCAGGCCAGCGGTCGGAGCCGAAACGACCAGGAAGCTGGCTGTCAGGGAATCCGCGAACATGCCGCGCGGATCCTTGATTCCCGAGGTCCCATCCACCGTGAAGCCCAGCGGCGCGGAATGCAGCACCTCCCGGCCCTGCGGCTGGAAGCCATCGAGTGCGGCAACGCGCACGTCACGCATGTGCTCGGCTTTTACTTCACGCCCACCCAGAGGAAGGCGCGCGCGGACCACGTCCGAGCGCAGGTCCGGCCCCGAAACACCGAGCACCACTTCGGTGATCCGCAGGTCCGCTGCACGCTCGGCCTGCTCCACAGCAAGGCGGATCGAACGCTCCAGGTTGTCGAGATCGACAACAGCGCCGGAGCGCATGCCTTTGGTTTGCTGCATGCCCGCGCCGGCCACACGCGGCTCGCCATTGGTTGAATCCGCGCGGCGCGCGATCATGCAGGTGATCTTGGAAGACCCGATGTCCAGCGCAGCCATGATCGTGCCGCGCCCATGGGCGCGGTCACGAACATTGGTACGCTGGGCAAGCGACGACATGAGGGTCACACAGGTCCGGACGGCACAGCAGTCTGCACGCCCGGCAGGGGACGCAGGGCGATGTATTTCGGATGGCGCGCATCGATATGCGTCGCCGGAAGGTCGAGTATGCGGTTCTGCGCCTGCATGAGGTTGAGCGCTTCAAGCTGTTCCACGAGGCGTGCATCGACCGGCAGGGCCACCACGTCGGTGCGGCCCTTGAATTTCACGTCCCAGCGGCGACCGCCCACGCGGTAGGCAACTTCCATGCGCTGCGACAGGTCCGGGAACTGCGCCATCGCGACAACCAGATTGCCTGCAGCCTTCGAGGCGTCGCGGCCAACAACGCGGGGCAGGCGTGCATACTTGGCCATGTCGGCCTCGGCAAAAGCCCGGCCGCTCTGGTCAACCACGCGCCAGGCGCCGCCATCTTCTTCCTGCGAGAGCGCTATGGGTTTGCGCTGTTCGACCTCGACGCGCACGCGATCCGGCCACAGACGCTGAACGCTGACAGCGCCGACATCCAGCTTCTCGATGCGGTCGCGAATGGCGTGGGGGTCGGCGATGAGGATGCTCGCGCCCTGCGGCACGTCCACCGCTTCCATGATCTTCGCGGTCAGCACCGGATCGAGATCGCTGCATGCGCGGCTGGTTTCGTCCTCGGGGGCGGCGCAGACTTTCACGTCCTTCACCGAGATTCCGATCCAGCCGGCGATCACGTTGAAGCCGTTGTTCATGCGGTTGCCGAACGCGCCGAGGCTGCCGCCCATCCAGGCCGCGACCGTCAGCATCACGGCGCCACAGATGATGGTGCCCAGCGCATAGGTCGCAAAGCGGTCGCGGAACCAGGCGACGGAATAGGGAATGTCACGCGCGCGGCGCGACGGCGCAGGTGCGCGACGGGGCGGCGGCGGTCCGCGGTCTTCGTCGTCGTAGGCGGGACCTGCGATCTGCGGACGTTTTACCTTGGGCATGACGCATCCTCGATCATCCAGCGGACGAGCGAGGGATAGTCGATGCCCATATGCGCAGCCTGCTCGGGGATGAGCGAGGTGGGCGTCATGCCCGGCTGCGTGTTGGTCTCGAGTATCACCAGTCGACCCGCTTTTTCATCGTAGCGAAAGTCCGACCGCGACACGCCCCGGCAGCCAAGAGCGTTATGGGCCCTCAGCGATGCGTCGAGCGCAGCTTCGGTGACCGCATTCGGCAGGTCTGCAGGAAGGACGTGGCGCGATCCTCCAGACTCATATTTTGCAGCGAAGTCGTAATAGTCCCTTAAGGTCGTGATCTCGGTGACAGCCATGGCCCGGTCGCCCATGACGCCGACGGTCAACTCCCTGCCGGGAATGAATTTTTCCACCAGCGCCCGCTTGCCGAATGTCCAGGTTCCATCGGTCAGCTCCTTTGGCGGACGGTTGGCTCCTTCCCTGACAATGAAAACGCCGAACGAAGATCCTTCCGCAGGCGGTTTGATCACGTAGGGCGGCGGCATGATGTGATCGCGCGCCAGCTCTTCGACGTCGTGCATACCCCCTTCGGCCACATCGAGCCCGTGTTGCACGTAAATCGCCCGCGCCTTGTCCTTGTCCATCGCCAGCGCCGAGGCCAGAACGCCGGAGTGCGTGTAGGGAATTCCCATCATTTCGAGCAGGCCCTGCACGCAGCCATCCTCGCCCCATGGTCCATGCAGGGCGTTGAGCACAACGTCAGGTTTTGCCTGTTCCAGCTGGTTCGCCAGCTGCCGCGTCACATCGATCTCGACGACGTCGAAGCCGGCGGTGCGCGCAGCCTCGGCCATGCCCTTGCCCGAAGACAGCGAGACCGGTCGTTCAGACGACCACCCGCCCATGATGACCGCGACACGTGTCATGGCTCGCGCCTCCTTCGGTGCTGTTTGGCTATGCGCCCGGTTCGGTTACCGGGAAGCTACCGCTCCCGGCCTATCGGAGTTCGTTTTCCGCACAAACCGGGCGGATTTGGGAATTACGCGCGTTTCATGCGACGGTATCGCTCATGAAACAGCTGATCCCTGTCCTGTTCCTCGCCGCCTGCTCCACGCCTGCGCCACCTGCCCCGATTCTAACCCCGGCCACGGCGATCGGCGGCACGTCCTGCGATCCGCCCCTTGTCGTCCCCGCCAGCATCATTGCCTCCGTCCGCGCGCAGTTCGATACCTCAGGCGCGTCTCGCCCCGCCGTCACGCCAGAGGATGCAGCCGCCTACCAGAAGATGCAGGCCGTCCAGCGTGAAAAGGACTGGGCCAATCTCTGCTACTTCCGCGCCGACAACGCGACGCTCGCCACGGCGCCAGCGCCCGCCAACCGCATCGTCTTCATGGGCGACTCGATCACCCAGCTCTGGGGCATCGCCGAACCTGCAGACTTCGGCGCCTCGCGCGTCAATCGCGGCATCAGCGGACAGACCACGCCGCAGATGCTGCTCCGCTTCAGCCAGGACGTCCTCGCGCTGAAGCCGAAGGCCGTCCACATTCTTGCCGGCGTCAACGACATCGCAGGCAACACCGGCCCGACGACTTTGGAAGACGTCCAAAACAACATCGCTGCCATGGTCGAACTCGCAAAGGCGCACGGCGTCGAGGTCATCCTCGCCACGCCTCTGCCCGCCGCAAATTTCACCTGGGCGCCGCACCTGAAACCCGGCCCGCAAGTCATCAGCTACGCCAACTGGATCCGCCGCTACGCCGCCGAGCAGAACCTCATCCTCGCCGACTACTACCCCGTCCTCGCAACACCCGACGGCGCGCTCAAACCCGAGCTCGGCCCCGATGGCGTTCACCCGAACAAAGCCGGTTACGCCCTGATGAAGCCGATCCTCGAGGCGGCGATTGCGGAAACGTTGCGGCGGTAGACCACGACGCGCCATCCCGGTCGTAGCGAAGCGGCGAGCCGGGATTACCCGCGCCAGTTCCTGTTCCCTTTCCCCGCCAACTATCCGATGCTCCTCCCACGCAGAGGACGCCATCATGACGAAACTTCAGCACTGGATCGACGCCGCAGACGCGCAGTTGCCGGACATGATCGCCCTCCGCCGCGCCATCCATGCAGAGCCCGAGATCGGTCTCCACAACCCGCTCACGACGGCAAAGGCGAAGGAAGCTCTCGCGGGCCTACCCCTCGAATTCACAGAAGGCCCCTCCACCACCGGCTTCGTCGCCACCCTGCGCGGCCCCTCCAACGGCCGCACCGTCCTGCTGCGCGGCGACATGGATGCCCTGCCGATGGACGAGGACACCGGCCTCGACTTCGCCTCCACCATCGGCGGCGCGATGCACGCCTGCGGCCACGACACCCACGTCGCCATGCTTGTTGCCGCCGCGAAGGTCCTGTGCGCGCAGAGGGATCGTCTCGCCGGTACAGTCCAGTTCATGTTCCAGCCGGGCGAGGAAGGCTGGCATGGCGCGCGCTACATGCTTGACGACGGCCTGATAGACCCGCTGCCGGATGCCGCCTTTGCGCTGCACGTCACACCTAATATCCAGTCGGGCGTTTTCGCTGGCCGCCCCGGCCCCCTTCTCGCCGCAGCCGATCGCATCGAACTCACCATCAAGGGCAAGGGCGGCCACGCCTCGCAGCCGCACGATGCCGTCGATCCCATCCCTGTCGCCTGCGAACTGGTGACGGCGCTGCAGGCCATGATCACCCGCCGCGTCCCCGCCTTCGATCCAGCCGTCCTCACCATCGCGCACATCAGGGCTGGCTCAACCAACAACGTCATCCCGGAAACCGCCTTCGTCGAAGGCACGATCCGCACCTTCTCGGAGAAGACCCGCGCCATCGTGCGCGAAGGCATGACGCGCGTGACACAGCACATCGCAGCCGCTCACATGTGCGAAGCAGACCTGAAGATCATTCCGGGTTTCCCCGTCACCATTTGCGACAGCCGCGCTGCAACGCTCGGCCGCCGCATGGCAAAGGCGCTTTATGGCGAAGACGCCTGGTTCGAGATGCCCTCCCCCATGATGGGCGCAGAGGACTTTTCCTATGTCCTGCAGAAGACGCCCGGCGCGATGATGTTCCTCGGCGCGTCCCCCGAAGGCGGCGACTGGCGCACGTGCTGCGCGCTGCATTCAAACCGAATGATGCTCGACGAAAAAGTCATGGCGCGCGGCGCCGCCATGCATTGCGCCATCGCCGAAACCTTCCTCGCTGGCGGCTTCGAAGACTGACACAGCATCCGCTCCGCGAAATGTGCTTAGAGCGAACAATTCCTTAAGTTGCATGTGCTACTTGTTGATCCTGATCGGCGAGGTCAGGTCCAGATCCTTCGCGCGTCACGACAGGGATGTGTGCGGTTTGCGAACCGCATTGTGGGATGGTGAGATGAAGACACCGCGCATCCGCAAGGGCACGCCCCGCTGGCATCTCGTTTATCTGGCGCTCGCCGCGTTCGACCTGGTGACGGTCCTCGTCAGCCTCACGCTCTCGCACAATCTGATGGCGATGTACGCGCGCTCGGCGGAGGTCAACACCGAGTGGGCGCGCCGCGTCAGCGACATCAGCCATCTCGGCGATCTTGCCCAGGCGACCAATGCGCCCGGCAACGACGTTTTTGACAGCAAGGATGTCCCCGTCGAACGCACGCGCCGTGATGAGGCGCTCGGCCTTTTCGAAGTCCAGCTCGGAAACATCCGCCGCGACCTCGACACACGCATTCGGGAAACCGAGGCCCGCCGCATCGGCGAGGCGCTGTCCGTCACCGAGACGGCGATGCAGGACATGCTCATCGAAGCCGAGATGATCTTCACGGCCTTTGCCAACGGAAACCCCGGCGCCGCAGGCGAGCGCATGGCCTCGATGGACCGCGCCTATGGCCGCCTCACCCGCAGCATATCCGCGACCGTCGGCGTTGTGCAAAACATCCAGGCTGAACATCTCGCCCATCAGATCGCCACCGCGCGTGACCTGCAAGGCATCGAACTCCTGATCGGCGCCCTGATCATCTTCATGGTCCTCGCGGTCGCGCTTTACGCTCACAACCTTGGCAAGGTGATGCGCCAGCAGCATCTCGATATCGAGCAAAATCGCGCCGCCGCCGAAGCCGCCAACCAGGCGAAGTCCAATTTCCTTGCCTCGATGAGCCACGAGATCCGAACGCCGATGAACGGCATTCTCGGCATGGCCCAGTCGCTGCAGGCCGCAGACCTCCCCTCCGCCGAGCGCGAGAAGGTTGCCATCGTTCTCGATTCCGGAAGCTCGCTCCTCTCGGTTCTCAACGACGTACTGGATTTCTCGAAGATCGAGGCCGGAAAGTTCGACATAACGCCTTCGCCGAACGATATCGTCTACACGGCCGACCGCGTTGTCAGCCTGTTCCAGACGCACGCACGCGAGAAAGACATCGTCATCGGCCTCACACACGACGACGATCTCCCACGCAATCTCCTCTGCGATGCCGAGCGTGTGCGCCAGTGTATCAGCAACCTCGTCTCCAACGCGCTGAAGTTCACGCCCTCTGGCCGCATCGACGTCCACATTTCCTGGCGCCGCCACGCAGAGACCGATGCCGTGGTCTTCATCTCGGTTAAAGACACCGGCATCGGCATGGCTCCGGACGTGCAATCGCGACTGTTCAAGCCCTTCACGCAGGCTGACACCTCCATCGCGCGTCGTTATGGCGGCACAGGCCTTGGCCTCGCCATCTCGCTGCGCCTCGCCCAGCTCATGGGCGGCGGCATGTCGGTCGAAAGCGCTGCCGGCGCTGGCTCACGCTTCATCCTCACCTTCCGAGCAGGCGTTCTCGAAGCGCCGCAGCCCGCCATTGTACGCGCATCCGAAGCTGTCGCCCGCCCCACCCTTCAGGGCCTGCGCGGTTGCCGCGTGCTGCTGACTGATGACAACGCCGTCAATCGCCAGGTGGTGAAACTTTTCCTCGCCCCGCACGGCTGCCAGATCACGGAAGCGGTCAACGGTCAGGAAGCCCTCGAAAAGCTTGCCGCCGCCGACTTCGATCTCGTCCTGCTGGACGTCCACATGCCTGTCATGGACGGCAAGGAAACCATCAGGCACATCCGCGCCAGCGATGCTGCGTGGAGCGCCCTTCCCGTCATCGCCCTTACCGCCGACGCGATGACCGGCGACCGCGAACACCTCATCAGCCTTGGCATGACCGACTACCTGTCAAAGCCGGTCGACCAAAATGCTTTGGTCACGCGCATGCGCGCAGTGCTGCACCTTACGCCGGCACAGGAATCTCAGGTTGCCTGAAGGTCAGTTCAATCCTGGCACGTGATAGGCGACCGGCGCCGCAGGACCCACCGGAATGCCCAGCGCCACCCACACCGCCGTCAGCAACATGCCCGCGACATAGAACGCCGCCGCCAGCGGTAGCGTCATTGCGATCATTGTTCCCAGCCTGAAGCTAGGCACATAGCGCTGCGCGAACACCATGGTCAGCACGACATACGGATTCAGCGGCGAGATCAGGTTCGTCACCGTGTCGCCAACGCGATAAGCCGCCGTCGTCATCTCGGGCGACACTTCCAGCAGCATCAGCATTGGCGTCGCCACCGGCGACATCGCCGCCCATTTCGCCGAGCCCGACGCAATCAGGAAATCCAGCCAGGCCGACATCGTCGCGAGGACCGGCAGCAGCACGGCCGGCGGCGCCGCCATCGCCCGCAACTGGTCCGCGCCCGCGATCGCCGTGATCGGCCCGAGATTCGACCAGCCGAACATCGCCACGAAGTGCGCCGCAAAGAAGATCAGCACAAGATACGGAAGGATGATCTCCAGCCCCGTCACCATCATCGCCACCACGTTACGGTGCGTCTTGATGCTGCCGGTCACCGCGCCATAGACCCAGCCGCATGTGATGAAGAGCAGGAAGAGAAGCGCGGCGATCGAGCGGAAGAAGGGCGTTATCGGTTGCCCTTCCGTCGGGTTCTCGTTGTACAGCGGCGTGAACCCCGGCCACATCACCAGCGCGGCCGCGAGCGCCGCCACACACAGCGCCGCGACACCCGCCCAGACCAGCCCCTTCTTCTCGACAGCTGACAGCACCACGCCCACCAGATCGGCAACGCCGCTCTCCCCGTCCCACTTGCCCAGCCGCGGCGCGATCACGCGCTCGAGAATCCACCAGCCGACTGCCGTGAACACCACGGCGATGCCGATGCTGAAATACCAGTTGCCCAGCGGGTTCATTGTCCAGTCCGGGTCGAGCAGGCGGGCGCCCGTCTCCGTGATGCCCAGCAGCAGCACATCGTACTGCCCGGGAAAAAGATTACCCGCGAGGCCAACCGCCGCGCCGGCGAAACCCGCAATCAGCCCCAGCACCGGATGACGCCCCGCCGCCGCGAACACGATGCCCGCCAGCGGCACATACACCATGTAAGCCGCATCGTTCGCGTGCGTGGCCAGCATGCCCAGCACGAACACCATCGGCACGAGAATGCTCTTCGGCGCGTTGCCGAGGCTCGCCCGCATCAGCGCAGTCAGCAAGCCGGATTTCTCCGCCACCGCCGCCCCCAGCATGATGGTCAGCGCAAAACCAAGCGGCGCGAACCCCGTATAGGTGCGCGGCATCTCGACGAACAGCTTCTGGATATTGGCTTCGGACAGCAGGCTCTGCGCCGCCAGAGTCTCGCCCGTCACCGGATTCACCGCCGACCAGCCAGCTGATGCGCCAATCACAGACACGATCACCAGCAGGATGATGATCGCCACGAAGATAAAGATGGGATCGGGCAAGGCATTGCCCGTCCGCTCCACCCAGTCGAGGAACCTGCTGCGTTTACCCGCCGGTTCGACCGCCCCACTCATGGCCAATGCTGACCATGTGCAAGCGCCGGTGTCCATCCTGCTCCAGACGCGTTCTACAAGGCGAGCTTACTCGGCCTTCGGCGCCGCCAGCACCTTCTCCACTTCGCGCCAGTCGACGATCTTGAAGTTCTGGTCGATCTCCGACACCGGGTTGGCGTCGTCCTGTACTACAAGAATGCCAGCCGGAAATTCCGGCAGCGGCGCCGAGGAAACGTCCAGCCCGTCCGTGTGGCTCACGCCATCCACCTTGCCATCCGCGCTCGGCCCCACCGAAATCACGCCACGATAGGCATGCGGCGGCTGGCGGTCATAGATCACATAGCGATCCTTCGTCTGCGCGGAAGCGACCAGATAGCCCGCGCCATTCTTGCCGAGATAAAGCGACACGCCCTCGACATCGGCAACCAGACCCGTCCCGCTGCCGACCTTATCGATGCTCACGGGCGTCATGTCTTCACTCAGCACATTGACGACCCACAGCCCGACATTCTCTTCGCCGATGAACAGTCGCCCGGCTTCGTCGTCCACCACGCAACCCTCAAGCTGCGACCCAAGCTGGATCGTCCGCAGGTTGGAAAGCTGCACCGGACCCGCGCCCGTGTCCGCAACCTGCCAGAACTCCACCAACCCTGTCTTGTAGGTGACCACCGCGTGCAGCACGTTCTGCATCTTGCCGATGCAAACGCCGTAGGGCTCAACGCTGGCAAGCTTCGTGTCGCCCGCATGCGTCACCACAGCCGTCACCGGATCGATGCGGAACCAGCTCAGCGCATTGACGCCGTCATTGCTGGCCACCGCCAGATTCCCGCGCAGGTCAATGTTGTTCGCAAGGCCCACCGGCAGCCGCTGCTTCTCCGAGCCGTCCAGCCCATACACATAGACGCCGACATCCTTGTTGGTGCCGAGGATCAGGCTGCGCGCCGGATCGGTCGGGTGCACCCACACCGCCGGATCATCCGCCGCATCCCCCGTCGATCCCATGCCCACCGTCTCGCGGAAGGCCGGAACCTGCGAGGCCACAACATTGTCCGTCGCGCACGCGCCAGCCAGCATCACCAGGGCAAGCAGGGGGAGCATCTTCATGTCAGCGGTCCTCAGAATCGATTTCAGTTGCCATACAACAACTCCGCCCCCGGGGTCAGCAGGGGCGGAGCCATTGGAACGGGCGTCCCCGTCCTAGAACGAGTAACGGCCCACAAGCTGGAACACCGGACCGGCATTCTCGGTCTCGATCTCGTACTCGTCATAGTTGCGCGCGACCTGATCAAGCGCGTTGTCGAACTTGTCAAACACTTCGGCCTTCTCGCCGTCGGTCAGGTTCGAGCCGGTGAAGCGCACGGTGAAGTTGTCGCCGAAGCTCTTCTCCACGAACACTTCCAGCACGCCGCCATAGGCAGTCGTCACTTCCTCGGTGACGACGCGGCTGAGCGCATCGCCCTGCTTGCGGTAAGTGACGCCGAACGAGGCATCGAGGTCCACGAAGTCATGGATGAAGCCGACGTTGTAAACGTAGTCCGACTGCGAGTTGAAGCGGCGCTCGCCGAACTCGTCGTCGATCTTGGAGTCGAGCCATGAATAGTTGGCGAACAGGCCGGTGTCCGGCAGGCCGATGAAGTCGAGCGAAGCCGAGTAGTCAAGCTCGATGCCCCACACCTGGCCATCGCCCGTGTTGCGCGCGGAGTAGAGATACAGCGGCGCTTCCTCGTCCATGAAATCGTCGATCGTCGCGCCGGGATTGTCAGCCACGAAGTCATCGAAGTCGTCGAGATAGGCGTCTGTCAGGTTACCCGTGTTGTAGACTTCAAGCAGGTCCTTCACATCGCGGAAGAAGAAGTTGATGCCCGCAATGCCGGTACGGCCGATCTGCCGCTCGTAACCGATGTCGAAACCCGTCGCCATTTCCGGGTCAAGCGTGGTGTCGCCCTGGAAGTCGTTGTCGCCAAGCGCCTCTTCGAGCAGCACCGGGTTGATGAAGGTGAAGCTCGGACGGCGGATCGTCTGCGCGGCCGACACATTGACGCGGTCGCTGTCCGTAAGGTCCCACTTGATGTGAGCTGACGGCAGCACGACGCTGTAGTCATTGCTGTCGGTTTGCGGACCCGTCCGCTCCTCAATCGACACTTCCGTGTTTTCCCAGCGCAGGCCGGCTTCCCACGAGATGGCGCCGGCAGTTCCGCTCAGCATTACATAGGGGTCGATCCGGTCCTGCTTGATGGTGTTGTCGCCGCCATCGATGACTTCGAAGTTCACGAACGGGCGCGTCTGGTTGAACGGCGGCCACGACGTGCCTTCCGGCAGCGGATCGATCTCGATAGCTTCGGATTCGGTCAGCAGCGTGTCACGCTTCTTCTGTTCGAACTGCAGGCCGAAATCGATGTCGACGCCGTCGAACAGCTCGCGCGTGTGTTCGATCTTGGCCATGAATTCGGTGTCTTCGACGTCGAGCGTCGTGGCCGCGGCTTCGAAGATGTCGCCATCGGGGAACGGCACATCATCCTCGTCGAAGACAACCTCTTCCTCGAACTCGAACGTGTCGTCCTTGAAGCTCGAATAGCCCAGCTTGACCCGGGTCTCGCCGCCGAAGGAGTCAAACTTGTAGCCGCCATTCAGCGAATAGCTGTCCTGCGTGATGTCGACATCGTTGTTGTTGAGGACAACCAGCGTGTCCGGATCGTAGTCAACGGTGTCGCTGGAGTATTCGGTGCTGTTCTCGTCCTGCGTCCGCTCGGTGTGAACGAAGAACGCGCTGAGATCGAGTTCGCCGCCGCCCAGATCGATCTGGTAGCTGCCGTTGAACGAATAGTCCGTGCCATTGCGCGTATCGGTCTGGATTTCATAGTTGTCCAGGTCCGCGCCCGGCTCGTCATAGCGCAGCGAAAACTTTTCCTTCGGGTTGCGGCGGCCTTGCGCGTTGGCGCCGAGCAGCAGGCGTCCACCGCCCACTTCCCCGCCCCACACGCCACCAAGGATTTCGCGCACCCGGCCATCGTCGAACATCGCCGCGCCCGCGCGGACATAGCCGCCATCGAGGCTGAAGGCGTCGCGCATCACGATGTTGACCGCGCCCGCAACCGCATCGCCCGACCGGTTGGCCGAGGACGAGCGCACGATCTCGATGCGTTCGATCAGTTCGGCCGGAATGCGGTCGACGAAGAACGAACCATCAGCGCCATTGCCGAACGCGCCCGAGTCAGAGCCGGCGCCCGGAACCCGCTCGCCATTGATCAGGATCTGCGTATAGGCCGGGTCGAGGCCACGCAGGCGCACGCCATCCGATTCCAGCACGTCCGACAGGAAGGTGACCGACGGCACGCGCTTCAGCGCATCGCCAACTGTCAGCGGCTCGAAAGGCTGGATATAGTCCGTGCCGTAGGACAGCACCGGCGCCGTGTCGTTGGTCCGGTCGCGATAGCCGATGCCGTTGATGACGACGGTGTCCTCGGCGCGGGTGATCTCGTTGGCCGCCGGACGTTGCGGATCTGGCTCGGGACCGGATTGCGCGTAAGCGGGTTGCAGCGCCGCCAGGGTTATCGCCGCGCCCGCAACGCTCGCGAGGTGCGAGGCCTTCAGCTTCATCGCCATTTGGGAAACCCTTCCATCCATCGGATGGCGCGGGCTCTAGTGACGCTCCGTGACAATCACCCGACAGAATTGTTTAGGTTGCGTGACACTGAGATGCGGTGTTTTGGGGCCACACCGTCATGCGCCTGGGCGATTGCGACAGTCACATGACGGCGGTATGACGCGCGCCATGACCATCAAGATCATTGGCATCGATGCGGACGATACGCTCTGGCACAACGAGCCAGTCTTCCGGCTGACTCACAAGCGATTCAACGAATTGCTTGGTGAATTCGCCGATGAGGATGCGCTCGAGGCGCGCCTTGCAGCCATCGAACGCGCCAACATCAAGACCTATGGCTATGGCGCCAAGGGCTTCACGCTTTCCATGCTGCAGACCGCCCTCGAAGTCAGCGACGGCGCCGTCTCCACGAAGGCGCTCAGGGATATTCTGGATGCTGGCCGCGAGATGATGACGCACCCGATGGAGCCCCTGCCGGGCGTCGAGGACGCACTGAAACAGCTCAAGGAACGCGCGCGCCTCGTCCTCATCACCAAGGGCGACCTCTTCCACCAGGAATCGAAACTCGCCGCCTCCGGCCTCGGCTCGCACTTCTCCGGCGTCGAGATCGTCTCGGAAAAGACCGCCGACATCTACACGA
>JAVBYB010000559.1 GCA_030824255.1 bacterium | reverse complement strand
CGAAGGCCGGGTCGCCACGCGCGAACAGCAAGTCGTCGGCGGCGTTCCGCAAGTGCACGCCAGCGACGTTATTGGCCCCAATGGCGCGATCCTCGCCGTCGCGGGCTCGCCGATCTACGTCTACGAATTCGAGAATTTCTCGCCGGATATCGGCGACTCCGCCCCCTACAACTCGATGTTCACGCTGTTCGGTCAGTTCTTCGACCACGGCCTGGATCTCGTCGCCAAGGGCGGCAACGGCACGGTCTACATCCCGCTCCAGCCGGATGACCCGCTCTACGTTGTGGGCTCCAACACCAACTTCATGGTGATGACGCGCGCCTCGCTCGACGCGGATGGCAATGTCGCCGCCAACGTGACGACGCCGTGGGTTGACCAGAACCAGACCTACACCTCGCATCCGTCCCACCAGGTGTTCCTGCGTGAGTACGAGCTGCACGACAATGCGCCGGTCGCGACCGGTCACCTGCTCGACGGCGTGCGCGGTCTTGCGACGTGGGCCGATGTGAAAGCCCAGGCGCGCGACCTGCTCGGCATCGAACTGACCGACCTCGACGTCGGCATGGTTCCGATGCTGCTGACGGACCCCTATGGCGCCTTCATCCGCGGCCCGAACGGTCTCCCGCTGATCCTCGCGGGCTTCAAGACCGACGGCACGCCGATCTACATCGAGGGCGACCTCGCCGATCCGGTTAACCCGTCCGCGATCCAGCTGACCGCTGGCCTGTCCTACTGGGATGGCGTCGGCAATCCGGCCGAAGCCGGCAGCAACATGGAAACGCTCCTGGCGACCGACGTGATCCAGGTCGGCTCCACGCCGACGGTTCTCGGCGGCGGCGCGGGCCTCGTGCTCAGCGCGGCGCGCGCCCCGAACGCCTTCCTCGATGACATCGCCCACGCCGCAGCTCCTGTCGCGGTCGGCGGCGTCCTGCAGGCCGACACTGACTCCGAAGTCGGCTATTCGGGCGGCTTCAACACGCGCGGCCAGCAGACCCAGTACGACAACGAACTGCTCGACGCCCACTACATCACGGGCGACGGCCGCGGTAACGAGAACGTCGGCCTGACGGCGATCCACCACGTGTTCCACTCGGAGCACAACAACACCGTCGAAGACATGAAGAAGGTTGTGCTTGAGTCGCTCGACCTCGCCTTCATCAACGAGTGGCTGGACCCGGAACACCAGATCACGTCGCTGACGCAGATCGACACGCCCGCCGAGATCAACGCCCTTGTGTGGGATGGCGAGCGCCTCTTCCAGGCCGGCCGCTTCACGACCGAGATGCAATACCAGCACCTCGTGTTCGAGGAATTCGCCCGCAAGATGCAGCCCGACATCGACGCGTTCCTGTTCGAGCCGTCGTCTGACGTCGATCCGGTGATCTTCGCCGAGTTCGCCCACGCGGTTTACCGCTTCGGTCACTCGATGCTGAACCAGGACATCGACCGTCTGGTCGACAATGGCGATGGCACTTTCTCCTTCGACAACATCACGCTGTTCGAGGGCTTCCTGAACCCGCTCGAGTTCGGCGCTGTCGATACGAACGGCAATGTCCTCGTCGACCACGACACGGCGGCTGGCGCGATCATTCGCGGCATGTCCCGCCAGAGCGGCAACGAGATCGACGAATTCGTCACGGACGTTCTGCGCAACCAGCTGGTCGGCATCCCGCTCGACCTCGCCGCGCTGAACATCGCCCGCGGTCGCGACGTCGGTCTGCCCACGCTGAACGAGGCTCGCGCCCAGTTCTACGAAATGGCCGGCCAGGACACGCAGCTGAAGCCGTATGTCAGCTGGGCTGACTTCGGCCTGAACCTGCAGAACCCGGTTTCGATCGTGAACTTCATCGCGGCCTATGGCCGTCACGACTCGATCGAGGCTGAATCCACGCTGGATGGCAAGCGCGCAGCTGCCGCTCTGCTGGTTCTCGGCGGCGCGGGCGCTCCGGCTGACCGCATCGACTTCCTCAACTCGACCGGCGCCTGGGCCACCCAAGAGACCGGCCTGAACGAGGTTGACCTCTGGATCGGCGGCCTCGCCGAGAAGAAGATGGATTTCGGCGGCATGCTGGGCTCCACCTTCGCCTTCGTGTTCGAGCTGCAGATGGAAAACCTGCAGGAAGCCGACCGCTTCTACTACCTCTCGCGCGTCCAGGGCCTGAACCTGCTGAACGAGCTGGAGAACAACTCGCTCTCCAAGATCATCCTGCGCAACACGGACTTCGGCGAAGAATCGACGGCTCTGCCGGGCGACATCTTCTCGACGCCGGTGTTCACGCTCGAACTCGACGTCAACAAGCAGGAAGACTACACGCCGGTCACCACGGCTGAACTCGTCGCCGCCACGGCTGCGCGCGATGCAGCTCAGGACGCCTACGATGCAGCTGCTTTGGCTGCCGCCGAGGACGACGTTGCCGATCTGCAGGCTGCACTTGCAGCGGCTGTGACCGACGCCGAGTCGGATGCGGCTGGACTGCTCGACATTCTGGTCGAGATTGCGACGACAGAGCCGGTGAACACCACCGCGCTTACGATTGCCCTGGCTGCCTACGTCCAGGCTGTGAACGCCGACAACGCGCTGCCTGCGGCTCAGGCTGCTCTGGCTGCTGCTGTCGCCGACGACCAGGCTGCCGCCGCTGCTCTGACCGCTCTCAGCGATGCGCAGGCCGCTCTTGCGGCTCTGGAAGTCGTGAACGGCCGCGATCCGACGCACGGCGACGCCCTGCTTGAGGCTCTCGGGCCGCTGGTCGAGCGCCGCGACACCAACAATGATGGCGTCACGGATTACCTGAAGTTCAATGGCGGCGATCACGTTGTCATCGGCGGCACTGCCGGCGCTGACACGATCATCGCAGGCGAGGGCGATGACTCCATCTGGGGTTATGGCGGCAACGACAATCTCGAAGGCGGGTACGGCGTTGACCACATCCATGGCGGCGAAGGCGATGACATCATCACCAACGCCGGCACCGACATCGGCGCGATGGACTTCCTGCACGGCGAAGCCGGCAACGACGTCATCCAGGGTGGTTCGGGCCTGGCGCTGATCTTCGGCAACGAAGGCAACGACTTCATCATCGGCGGTCCGGACGGCAAGCACCTGCTTGGCGGCCTCGGCACCGACTTCGTGCTCGGCGGCGACGGAATCGATTTCGTCATGGGCAACGAGGGTGATGACTGGCTGGAAGGCGGCGGTCGTTTCGACACGCTGGCCGGCGAGAACTCGGAACTGTTCTTCAACTCCTCCATCATCGGCCACGACGTGATGCTGGGCGGATCGAACGACACCGACTACGACGCCGAGTCGGGTGACGACATCATGTTCCAGAACGAAGGCATCCAGCGCAACAACGGCATGGCTGGCTTCGACTGGGTGATCAACAAGAACGACCCGAACGCCGGAAACATCGACCTCGGGATCCCGATCTTCGCAACGCAGGAAGCGTTCGTTCTTCGCGACCGCATGGACCTGGTCGAAGGCGCGTCGGGCTGGATCTACGACGACGTGATCGTTGGTCGGGCTCAAGTGCTTGGCGCTCGCGCCGAGCTGGACAACACGGCCGCTATCCCGGCTGCCGACAGCCAGCTGGACTCCTTCTCCAACGCTCTGCTTCAGAAGAACGTCAGCCTGATCGACGGTCTTGCGGATCTGGTGGCTCACAGGGAGCGTGTGGTGGCGCGCGACGCCAACGGCGTTGCCTACACCTACGTCGACGCCAACGGCGTTGTTCGCGAAGAGCAGATCGTGGTCGACTCTGCCAATGCTTCCGACATCCTGCTCGGCGGCGGCGGCAATGACCTCATCCAGGGCCTCGTCGGCGATGACGTCATCGATGGCGACAAGTGGCTGAACGTCCGTATCCGTCTCAACGACCTCAACGGCAATGAGATCGGCACGGTTGAAAGCATGACGTCGCAGGTCTTCGACCTGGACGGCCAGCTTCTGTTCGGCGGCCGCACCCTCGATGCACTGATGTTCGACCGCACATTGAACCCGAGCCAACTGGAGATCGTTCGCGAGATCCTGGACGGCGACGTCGACAACTCGGATATCGACACTGCGGCGTTCATCGATGTGGTCGAGAATTACACGATCACGGCCAACGCCGATGGCAGCATCACTGTTGACCACACCGGCTTCGATCGGGCCAATTTCCCTGATCCGGGAGAAGGTGGTCGCCGCGCCGAGTCGGATGGCGTGGACCGTCTGTTCAACATCGAAATGCTGCGCTTCTCGGACGGCGCCGGCGGCTTCGTCGATTACACGATCGCGGAAGTCCTGCCTGTTCCGGCGACGGGCGCTGCAGTCATCAGCGATCTGACGCCGCTTGAAGGCCAGGCCCTGATGCTCGACACGTCGACCATCGCGGACATCAACGGTGTCGGCACGCTGCAGTATCAGTGGCAGCGCTCGACCAACGGCACGACCTGGACCGACATTGGCGGCGCCAATGACAGCAGCTACACACCGCAGGACGCGCTTCTCACGTTCTCCGGACCGGATGCTGGCGCTCAACTGCGTGTGGTTGTTTCCTTCGTCGATGGTCTCGGAACTTTCGAGACGATCGTGTCGGCTGCAACCGGCCCGGTCGGCATCAACTGGGAGGCCCTGGTCGGTTCGACCTTCAACGGTCTCGCCGGCAACGACTTCGCGGTGGGTTCAAACCTTCCGGTGTTGGCCAACGATACGCTGCGCGGCAACGCTGGCGACGACAGCCTCTGGGGTCGCGCTGGCACCGACATCCTCGTCGGCGGCGCTGGTAACGACGACCTGCATGGCGGAGCCGGTACGGACCGGGCTGACTATGCCGGCGCCATCACCAACTTCCGCTTCACGTCGGACGGAACGACCCTCACGATCATCGACACGACCGGCGCCGAAGGCACCGACACGGCCGAGAACGTCGAGAACATCCGCTTCAACAACATCAACTATCGCGTTGTCACCGGCACCGCCGGTCACGACACGGCGCTCAACGGTGTGCTTGGCACGAATGACTCCCAGCTCGTGATCGGCCGTGACGGTTGGGACACGATGCATGGCGGCGATGGCAGCGACATCCTGCTCGGTGGCGATGGGTCCGACAACGTCATGGGCGGCGCTGGCGACGACTACATCATCCAGTACGCTGCTGATGTGGGCTTCGACCGGATCGATGGCGGTGCGGGCACGAACGACACGTACGTCCTGCACGGCACCGACGCCGCTGAAACCTTCCGTATCTACACACGTGCGGAAGCAGAAGCGCTCGGTATCGCTATCGTCAATGCTTCGTCCACGATCATCGTCACCCGTAACGGCACGACCACGGCCTCCAAGATCGCGGAACTCCGCAACATCGAGGAGATCGTGATCAACACGGCGAACACCACGGTCAACGACGGCAACGGCGTTGTGAACGGCGGCCCGGCTGGTGGCGACACCATCGAGGTCATCGGCAACTTCGTCGGATCCGGCCTCAGCTACTCGACCATCACGATCGCGGGCTCCTCGGCCAACGACACGGTGGACATCACGGGCCTGACGTCTGACCACCGCATCGTGTTCGACTCGAACGGCGGTACGGACACGCTGGTGGGCGCAGTTCGCCCGCAGGACGTGTTCAACGGCGACAACCTGAACGACCAGCGTCTCACGGCAACGACTGCCGCGGCGACGGACGTGACGAGCGCCTTCGGTTCGGTCGACGGCCTCAACGCCCTGATGGGCGCTGGCGCCCGGGCTCAACTCAGGGAGCTGGGCTTCTTCGCCCCGGTCACCGAAGGTCTGGGCCGTGGCCTCTCGCCGCTGGTGGAACGCCTGTCGCTCGACAGCGACTTCGAACTCACCCAGTTCGTCCTCCAGACGAACCTGGACGTGTTCGAGAACCCGCTGGCCGGTGGCATGGATCAGATGCCGCTCGACCTCGTCGAACTGGTCCGTCCGGGCGCTGGCGCTCCGGGCATGCTCTCGGCCTTCGAGCCGGCGCATGACGATCGCCGGATGCTGGCATCCAACGTCGACTTCCTAGCCTACTAGATGGTAAACCGGCGCCAGACCTGCAGATGTAGGTCTGGCGCCGGCACATTTAGTAGCCGGGCGCGTGAATTGGGGACGACACTCACGTGATCAAGTCTTTCCTTCCCGCTCCGGTAGCAACTGCACTAGAAGCTTGTCGGCCGCACCTCGTTGCGGCCGCACTCTTTAGTGCCTTGATAAATATCCTTTATTTGGCGCCAACGATCTACATGATGCAGGTCTATGACCGCGTCGTGCCCACAGGCGGCATCATTACGCTGGTCTGGATCACTGCTGTCCTAGCGGTAGCTATCGCAACGCTAACTGCCCTTGAGGCAACCCGCTCACGTATCCTGATGCGTGTATCGCTTCGGCTCAACCGTCTTCTTTCGGGAGAAATCCTCGACCGGCTGATGTCGCGCGCCAAGGTCAAGCAGGGCGAACCGTCCTCTGCCCAGGCGATGCGCGAATTCGACACGATCCGGCAGACGATCGGCGGCCAGGCTGCCAGCGCCCTGATGGATGCGCCCTGGACGCCGCTTTACCTGATCGTTGCGTTTGCGATCCATCCGGCTCTTGGATGGCTGATTATCGCCGCCGGCGTCGTGCTGGTGACGCTGGCAATCGTTAACGAGCGCCATACGTCCAGCAAGTCCGGCAAGGCCCACCAAGCCACCTCCGCCGCCTATGCGGCCCATCAGGCGACGGTCACCGAGGCGGAAGCTATCCGCGCCCTGGGCATGCGCCGGGCCATGGTGACAAAACAGATCAACCAGCGCGCCGAAGGCCTTGAGGCGACCAACCAGGTCCAGATCCTTGGTCTCCGCTACAACACGCTGGTCAAGTTCATCCGCATGTTCATGCAGTCGCTGGCGCTGGGCGTTGCAGCCTGGCTGGCCGTGGCGGGCCAGATTTCTGTTGGTTCGATCATCGCCGCGTCGGTGCTGCTGAGTCGCGCCCTGCAACCGATCGAGCAACTCGTCGGCAGCTGGCCGAACATCATGCAGGCCCGCAACGGTCTCAACACGATCCGTCGCCTCTTTGCGACGACTGATGGCGTCGATGCGGAGCGCACCGCGCTGCCGCACCCGAAGGGCAATCTGGAAGTTGAACGCATCATCCTGAAGTCGAATGCGGGCGGCGACCTTATCCTGCGCAACGTATCGTTTGCGATCGAGCCCGGCCAGATCCTGGGCGTGATCGGGCCATCTGGCTCCGGCAAGTCGACGCTTGCGCGTATCGCCGCCGGCGCCATTTCGCCGGATGCTGGCGAAGTGCGTATCGATGGCGCGAGCATAAGTGATTGGGATCCGGAATCTCTGGCGTCGCATGTGGGCTATCTTCCCCAGAACACCGCGCTGCTCCCCGGAACAATCAGCGAGAATATTTCCCGCTTCCGCGCCGTGATGGCCAAGGACAAGGCAGAGATCGATCGCCAGGTGATTGCTGCGGCCCAACTGGCTGGCGCACACGAGATGGTCCTGCAGCTTCCAAATGGCTACGACACTGTGATCAAGTCGAATGGCTTCGAGCTGTCGGCGGGTCAGGCTCAACGTGTGGCGCTGGCGCGCGCCCTGTTCGGCGAACCGAGCGTGTTCATCCTGGACGAGCCGAACTCGGCGCTGGATCAGGATGGTGAAGCGGCGCTGGATCGTGCGGTCAAGTCAGTCGTGGCGCGTGGCGCCGCAGTGATGATCGTCGCCCATCGCACCGCAATTCTTGCGAACGCTGACAAGCTGATGGTTCTCGCACAAGGGCAGGTTGCCCAGTACGGCCCGCGTCAGGATGTGGTTGAAGAACTGCGCAAGCAGGCGGCCAGCAAGGCCAACGTCGTGCCCATCTCGCAAGCCGGGAGGTCGTAATCATGTCTGACATCATGGCTGCCGCAAACATGAACATCTCTGCCAACGTGAACGAAGTCGAAAACATCTCTGATGCGATGTCGCCAGCGCGCGACTCGGTCCTGCCGGAACTGCGCATGGGCGGCATCATCGCCGGCGTGTTCTTTGTCGGCGTACTTGGCTGGGCGGCCTTCATTCCGCTCGACGCCGCAGCGACTGCCGAGGGTATTGTCGCCGTGGCGGGCAATCGCCAAGCTGTGCAGCACCGCGACGGAGGTATCGTTACGAAACTGGCGGTTCAGGAAGGCCAGTCGGTTCGCGAAGGCGACCTCCTGCTGCAGATCTCAGCATCTGAGCTTGTCGCGCAGGAGCGTGGTCTGACGGGCGAAACGATCGCGCTTCATGCCCAGCGTGCACGTTTGCTCGCCGAGCGCGCCGGAGCGTCTGCCATTACTGTACCGGCAGAGTTTGCAGCGCTGGCGGCGGACGACCAGATCCTCGCCGATGACGCCATGCGCAGCCAGCAGATGCTGTTCGAAACGCGTCGTAGTTCGGCCTATACCCAACGGCAGGTGCTCGAACAACGCATCCGCCAGCATGGTGAGCAGATCTCCGGGATTTCGCACCAGCAGACATCCAACGATTTGCAGAAGCAGTTGCTTTCGGAAGAGCTCGACGGTCTGAAGAAGCTTGTTCCGTCTGGCTATGTCGCGCTGAACCGCGTGCGGGCCATGGAACGTGAAGTCGCAAACCTCGATGGTCGTGATGGCTCGCTGCGCTCTGACTCTGCCCGCCTGACCGAAGCAATTGGCGAGGCGCGTCTCGAGATTCTCGGCATCAACCGTCGCATGATGGAAGAAGTCGCGTCCGAGCTTCGCGATGTGCAGGTTCGCCTGGACGAGCAGATGCCCAAGCTGAATGCAACGCGCCAGCAAATCGCCCGCGCCACGGTTCGCGCCACGGCGACAGGCCGGGTTGTGGGCCTGAAAATCTTTACCGAGGGCGGCGTTGTGAACGCCGGCGACACGTTGATGGAAATTGTGCCGTCAGACCGGATGCTGGTGATTGAAGCGCGCGCGGCGGCAACCGATGCAGATGATCTCAATGTCGGCATGAAGACGCAGATTCGTTTCCCGGCCCTGCAGGAGAAAGACCTGCCGATCGTCGATGGCGAGATCTCCAAGGTGTCGGCTGACAGCTTCGAGGATGAGCGCACGGGAGCGCATTACTTCGAGATTGAGGTGATGGTGCCGGAAGAGTCGCTCGCGAAGCTCAAGGAGTTCCGTGCTGACGGCGGCATCCGTGCCGGCCTTCCGGCGCAGGTTGTCGTCCCGCTGCGCAAACGCACGGCGCTCGGATACCTGCTGGAGCCGCTGTCTTCGACCTTCTGGAAGGTTGGCCGCGAGCACTAGATCCAGGCCTGTTGAGCGAACTTCCGCCCCGCGCCAGAACAAGGCGCGGGGCGTTTCTGTTGCGGGAGGAGTTTTCTGCCAGCAACGACTGGCTGCTGCGGGGGCCGGAAACTTGCAAGAAACCTTGATTGCATAAACACTGAACTGGGCGTCTGGGGACGTTGCGCCCCGAGGGAATTTGGATGGGCGCGGAGCCAAACACCGCTCAGTTGCTGGCCGAATGGCGCGATGGTGCGGTGGACGCGCGCAACGTCCTTATCGCGCGCCTGCATCCCGAGCTGAGCACCATAGCCGCGGCGCGGCTGCGGGCGGAGCGGGGAACATCCCTGTCGACTGGCGACCTGATCAACGAGTCCGTGATGCGGATTGCCTCGTCCGAAGGCCTCTCCATCGCTGACCGGACGCACATGCTGGCCCTGGCGTCGCGGATCATGCGCAACATCCTGATCGATCACGTGCGCTCCAAAATGGCCGGAAAACGCAAGCATCAGCGGGTGGAACTCACCACGCGGGTAGATGGCGATCAACGGTTTGATCTGCTTACGCTCGATTCCGCGCTTGTGAGATTGAAGGTGCTCGACGCCCAACTCGCGGAGCTGGTGGAGATGCGTTATTTCGGGGGAATGACGGTTGAGGACGTCGCGCTGGCGACGGGCCTTTCCGAGCCGACAGTGAAGCGCCGCTGGCAGGTGGCGCGGTCCTGGCTGCTCGATGCATTGAACAATCCGATCGACGAAGAATGACCAACATTGCGCTTGATCGCGAGGCGCTGGCGCTGTTCGAGGCTCTGCTCGATGAAGCGCCCGCAGACGCCGAGGTATGGCTGGCTGAGCGCACGACCAGCCGGCCCGAACTGCTGTCGCGCGTGCGCGCGCTGCTGGCGGCCGATACGCAGGTGTCGCTGGCGACTGGGGGGGCGGTCCGGTCGATCGACCAGGAAGGACCGACGCCGGAGCGGCTGGCCGGCTATGCCATCATCGAGCGCATCGGCGCCGGTGGCATGGGCTCGGTCTATCTGGGCAAGCGTGACCGGGGCGATTTCGAGCATGTCGCGGCGATCAAGGTCATCCGGCCGGGCTTGCTTTCGCAGCGGCTGGTTGATCGGTTCCGGCGCGAGCGGCAGATCCTCGCGCAGCTGCGTCACCCAAACATTGCCCAGCTCTACGACGGTGGCGAGACCGAGGATGGTTCGCCGTACATCATCATGGAATACATTGAGGGTCAGCCCTTGCTGGCCTGGGCGGATGCGGCGGCGGCTTCTCGCGACGCGCGCGTGGACAAGATTCTGCAGGCTTGCTCAGCGGTGTCTTTCGCTCATGCCAACCTGATCGTGCACCGCGATATCACGCCGTCAAACGTGCTGGTTACAGCGGGCGGGATGGTGAAGCTGATCGACTTCGGCATTGCGCGGCCAGCGGGTGATGCTGATGCGCCCCCGGCGACAACGCCAGGCTCGGGTGTCGCGTCGTCGCTTCGGACTCTGAGTTTGACGCCGGGCTATGCCGCGCCGGAGCGGATGACAGGCGCTGAACCGACGACGGTGGCGGATGTCTTTTCGCTGGGCAAGCTGACGGACAAGTTGCTGGCGGACGCGGCCGACAAGGAGCTGATGGCCATTGTGGCCCGCGCGACAGCGCAGGCGCCGAAGGATCGCTATGCGTCGGTGGATCTCTTCGCAGCCGATATTGCGGCGTGGCGCGACGGCTATCCCGTGTCCGCCTACAAGGGCGAAAGTGGCTATTCGCTGCGCAAGTTTCTGGGGCGTCACAGGAAGGCGGCCTGGGCGAGCGGCATTGGCCTCTTTGTGCTTTTCGCGGCCTTCGTGGGTACGGGGGTATCCTGGGTGCAGGCGGAACAGGCGCGGCAGGCAGAGGCGCGCAGGTTCGAGGACGTGCGGGCGTTGGCGACGTATCTTCTGTTTGATCTCAATGAGCAGTTGCGCACGGTGCCGGGCAATACAACCGCGCGCGCAGATCTGGCCGAGAAGGCGCAAGCATATCTTGACGCTCTGGCGGCCACGCAGGGCGCAAGTAGCGAGCTGAAGCTTGAGACGGCGCAGGGGCTTATCAAGCTGGCGGAAATTCAGGGATCGCCGCTGCAGCGCAATCTTGCGCAGGACCTTTCCGCAAAAGAGAATTTGCAAAAGGCGCTGGGTATTCTTGCAGAGTTACGCGCGAAAAATGGGGACGCGGCCGCCAACGCTGTGGCGGAAGCGAGGGTCAATGCCATCCTCAGTCTGATCGCTTTCTTCAATGATTCAGATGCGGACGCCTCCGCGAAACTTGGTGAGGCTGGGAAGGCGGCTCTTGCGCGCGTGCCTGCCGACAAGCGGGATGCGGCTTGGCGTGAAGCTGAGCGCAATCTCAGCCGCGCTGATATGGAGCGCTTTCAGGGCAATGAGGAGTTCGACGCGCTGCTGGCCGCAGGCGAGCGTCATTCGGCGCTGGTCGACAGCTGGCCCGCTGCGGAGCAACAGGGTGCGTCTGCGGTTATCGAGCGCGCATGGGGGCTATACAATCGTGGGCTGGCCATGTCGTTCAAGGGCGACGACGCTGGCGGTTATTCTGTGATGCGCCAGGCGCATGATGCGCTGGCTGCGGCTGAACGTAACGATACTGGCAACCCGGACTTGCTTTATCAGATCGCATGGGCCGGCGCCGATGCTTATGCCGCAGCGGCGAGGATCGACTTGCAGGAGGAAGCTGAGGATCTGCTTACCAGTGCGCAGGATGCATCACGCCGCCTGGTCGAGATCGCGGACAGAGACGATTCTGCCAGCGTGCTAGGATACATGGTCGCCGAAACTTGGGCGCAGCATCTTGGCAATGTCGGCCGCCACGCTGAAGCTATCGCGGAACAGAAGCGCATCTTCGCAGCGCGAATTGCCGACATGGACGAGACAAGCTCTGGCACGCATGCCGCGTGGAGCGAGTTGATGCTCGGCCAGATCGCGCGGCAGGCGGGCGATCGCAAGCTGGCGTGCAACTCCTACATCGGAGCGGAAGCGCGCTTTGCCAAGGCAGACGCGGCTGGTCGCCTCATTGAGTACTACAAGGCCTTCCTGCCTGGTCTCCGGGTGAACATTGCGGTCTGTCGCTCCGGCGGGCCAATTTCTGCGATGCAGCCGCTGCGGCAATAGTGCGATTGACGGGTGGCTGACGAAAAAATCAGATGGTCATCTCATCTGACGATGTACGGCGCGTGTCGCTGTGCCGCGTGAGGGCAGGAAACGCGGGATCATGATGATCACGCGCCCCAAAGTTTGAGGCTCCTGTGGCGAGCCAAGCCTAGCGGCCCAGCAGTTGCGCCGCGCGTTCCGCAAAATAGGTGATCACGCCACTGGCGCCAGCGCGCTTGAAAGCAGACATCGTTTCGATGATGGCTTTGTCTTCATCGAGCCAGCCCTGCGCGGCAGCGGCCTTGATCTGCGCATACTCACCGGAGATCTGGAACACCAGCGTGGGGACGCCGAACTCGGACGATACGCGCTGTACAATGTCGAGATACGGAAGACCGGGTTTCACCATGACCATGTCGGCGCCTTCCTCAATGTCCATGGCGACTTCGCGGAGGGACTCTTCGGTGTTTCCGAAGTCCATCTGGTAGGTCTTCTTGTCGCCCTTCAGGACGGAGGCGGTGCCGACCGCGTCGCGGTAGGGGCCGTAGAAGCAGGAGGCGTATTTGGCGGCGTAAGACAGGATCATCGTGTTCTCGAAGCCCTCGATGTCCAGCAACTCGCGGATGGCGCCGATGCGGCCGTCCATCATGTCGGATGGTGCAACGATGTCGGCCCCTGCGCGAGCCTGGATCAGCGCCTGTTCGGTAAGTACGGCGACAGTTTCATCGTTGAGCACGTAGCCGTCGTCATTGAGCAGGCCGTCATGGCCGTGGCTGGTGAAGGGATCAAGAGCGACGTCGCAAGCTATGCCGACTTCAGGGGCGGCCGCCTTCATGGCCTGGATCACGGTGGGGATCAGGCCATCAGGGTTGACGGCTTCGTCGCCGCCTTCGTTCTTCTTGTCCACGTTGATATGCGGGAAGATGGCTATGGCGGGGATGCCGAGTTCGCGGGCGCGGACAGCGGCTTTGGCGGCTTCATCGACGTTTAAACGATCGACGCCGGGCATCGTCTGGACCGGCACGCGGGGCTCTTTCCCGTCGTGAACGATCATGCCCCACACGATGTCGTCCGGGCTGGGCTTCGTCTCGCGGGCGAGGCGTCGCGACCAGTCATGCTGGCGTAAGCGGCGCAGGCGGGAGGCAGGATAGGCGCCGGTGATCAGGGACTTGGGCATGCAACTGTTCCTCTCGCGGAACAGGTAGCGGGT
>JAVBYB010000550.1 GCA_030824255.1 bacterium | reverse complement strand
GTGGCGATGCCATACTCGAGGGACACTGGCGCTTTGGCGCAGCTGAGTTGCAGGTTCCCGAAGGCCACTCGCCATGGGGACCGCAGCTTCCGAGCTTTCACTTTGCTGATCAGATTCACCGTTTTCACTGGCTGCGCGATCTCGCTGCGTGCGGGCCCGCAGGCGAGATGCGCGGGCGCGCGCTCGTTTCCGCCTGGGTCGAGACGTTCGGCAAATGGCATGATTTTGCCTGGCGTCCGGGCGTTACGGCCGATCGCATCATCAACATACTGTCGGCGGGGCCGTGGCTGTTCGAGATGGTGCATGCCGACCAGGCCGAGCTGCTCGATTGTCTCGGCCGTCAGATGCGGCATCTGGTGTTCTCTGCGCCGGAGGAAAGCGATCCGTGGTCGCGCTTTCGCATTGCCGTGGCGTTGTCGCTGGCGGGGGCTGCAACCGAGGACGGACGCAAGACGCTCGACACAGGCCTTGCCATGCTGGAGGCCGAGTGCGCGGCCCAGATCCTGCCCGATGGCGGTCATGCCAGCCGCAATCCGGAAGCGCTTGCCGAGGCGCTGATAGATATTCATGCGGTGGAAGAGCTACTGCTACGCTTGGGGGTCAGTGCGCCGCTGTTCCTCAACAAGTTGCAGCCGCGCATGGCGGCGATGCTGAGCTTCTTCCAGACGGCGGATGGCGGACTGCTGGTCGCCAATGGCGGTGGGGACGCACGCAATGGGCTGGCGCGCGCGGCGCTGCGGCCGCATGGCGGGGTCAATTCGAAATTCTCGTTCGCGCGGCTGTCGGCCTACCAGCGCGTCCAGGCGACGGGACTTACGGTCTATGTCGATGCGGGCCCCGGGCCGGAGCGGCCGTATGGCGGCCGGGCGCATGCCGGCTCGCTGGCGCTGTCGGTCGATGACGGGCCGGACCGGATCATTGTGTCGTGCGGCGCCAACCCTGACCTCGACCCGGTGCTGCGGGAAGCAGCGCGGCGGACGGCGGCGCATTCGGTCCTGTCGCTGAATGGCGAGGATTCCGCTGTATTTGCCATGGACCCGGCGACGGGAGTGCGCGCACCCGAAGGCCCGGCGCAGCTGGCCGTGCGCCGGATGGAAGAGGGCGAGCAATACCTGCTGGAAGGCCAGCATGCTGGATGGCGCATCCGCCACGGCCTGATCTACCGCCGCAGGCTGTATGTGGCGATGAATGGCACGCGGGTCACAGGCGAAGACAGCCTATCGCGGCCCATGTCCGACGCATCGCCAGCGTTCCAGAGCGGATTAATTCCGTTCGAAATTCGTTTCCACCTTCATCCCGACGTGCAAATCGCTGACGGCCCCGACGATAGGACCGTTTTCCTAGGATTGCCGCAACGTCAGAGGGTGTGGAGATTCCGCAGCGAAACTTTGCTTTCAGTAGAGAATTCGCGCTACTGGGGAGGGGAGACTCCGCAGAAGACGCGGCAGCTCGTGATACGGGGAGTGGCAGATCCGGGAGCGGACGGATCGCAGGCGCCAAACCGGGTGCGTTGGGCTCTGGTCCGGGTCGACCCTGGCGCCCAGGGGGAGTAGTGCGTGAGCAGCGTAGAGGTCTCCGCCCGGCGGGCGGCTATTGAAGCGAAAGCGGCATGCTTCGCCTATGACGTCCTCACCGGCATGGTGGCGATGTTTCTTGCGCCGCACATCATCTATGTTTTTGCTGGCGGCGGCGCGCCGACCTGGCTTGAATTCTTCGTTGCGATCGCGTTCGGCGTGGCGGCGGCATTCGCCATGTGGCTGCGCGGCGTCCACCGGCAGGTCTGGCGGCATACGTCGCTGCGGGACGTGGTGCGCATCTTCCAGGCGGTCGCGCTCACCCATTTGATGTCGCTGCCGATCCTGATCCTCGCCAAGGCGCTTCAGGACTATCCGATCTCGTCGATCTACCTGCAGTTCCCGATCTGGCTGGTATTGCTGATGGTCGTGCGCCTGTGGGCGCGGGGGCGGGCAACGGGCGATCTCACCGCCATCTTCCGCCGTGAGCCGCCCTATGCGCCGCGTGCGCTGGTGGTCGGGCCTGCGAGCCATGTTGCAGAGGCGCTACGCGCCGCCCGCAAGGCGCCATCCGGTCCGCCGATCCGCGCCATCGGCATCGTCGAGACATCCGGCCTGCATTATGGCCGCGACATCGAAGGCATTCAGGTGATGGGCGGCATCGACCAGCTGGCGACGCTGTTCGATCACTATACCGCCCGTTTCGGCGAGCTGCCCTGGATCGCAATTGCGACGCCGCCGGAAGACCGTCGCACGATGGACGCGGCGCTGGCTGTATCGTCCGCGCGCAAGGCCACGCTGCTGCGGATCGGCGCAAAGGCCATGCTGGAGCAGATCCGCCCGGCCGACCTGCTGGCGCGTCCTGAGCGGCGGCTGGACATGGCGCCGGTGGCTGAACTTGTGTCGGGCGCGCGTGTCTTCATCACGGGCGGCGGCGGAACGATTGGCGGCGAGCTGGCGCGTCAGTGCGCGGCGCTTGGGCCGGCCGAACTCACCATTTTCGATAGTTCCGAGTTCAACGTCTTCGAAATCGATCAGGAGTTGTCGCGCGCCTATCCGAACGTCGTGCGCCGCATGGTGATCGGCGATGTGCGTGACGAGATGCGGCTTGAGCAGGCCATGCAGGAAGCGGCGCCGGATGTCGTGATCCATGCGGCGGCGCTGAAGCATGTGCCCCTGATGGAGCTCAATCCGAACGAAGCGATCCTGACCAACGTGCTGGGCGCCCGGCGCTGTGCGATGATTGCGGCGTCGCTCGGCGTGAAGGCTTTCACCTTCATCTCAACCGACAAGGCCGTGAATCCGCAGAACGTGATGGGCGCAACCAAGCGTGCGGCGGAACTGTTCATCCAGGCGTTCGCGCCGACAGCGCCGGGCACGCGCTTTTCACTGGTGCGGTTCGGGAACGTGCTGGGCTCGAAGGGCTCGGTGGCGCCATTGTTCGAAAAACAGATCGCCGAGGGCGGACCGGTCACGGTCACGCACCCGGACATGACCCGCTATTTCATGAGCGTGGAAGAAGCCTCCGCGCTCGTCCTGCAGGCGGCAGCGCTGTCAGCGGCCTCGACATCGGATGAGGCCACCCTGTTCGTGCTGGACATGGGCGACCCGGTCAGGGTGATCGACCTCGCCGAGAAGATGATCCGCATGAAGGGCCTTACCCCTGGCCAGGACATTCTCATTCGCGTCACCGGCCCACGCCCCGGCGAAAAACTGACCGAGACGGTGTTCTACAATCGCGAGCAGGTGAAAGACACGCCGGTGGACGGTGTGCTGGAGGTCGCCAATACCGGATCTCCGCCGATCGCCGAGGTTCAGGCGCGACTGGATGCGATCATTTCGTATGCCGCGCGACGCGATCCGCTGGCGTCGCTGTCCATGATGCAGGCGCTGGCGCCGGAGCTGTTCACCGAGGACGCCTGGGGCGAAACCGTGGTGAACCTGCACTAGGGAGACTGACCGGCTCAAGCTGTAGAAGCGGGTATTGACCCGACGCGCGGCGACGCCATCTCATACTCATGGAAATGCGCGTACTGGTCTTTAACGGCGAGCCGTATTGTGACGGGGAACGTCAGGACAAGCTGGTCCAGCGAACGCTGGCGGCCATCCGCACGAGCGGGATAAATCTCGAAGCCAGCGAACTTTCGGTGGACCGCAGCGTCGCCCTGTTCCTGGTCAGCGGCGAGCTGGAAGCGATTCGCCGCCTGTGGAGCATTGTCGAAGCGACGGGCCTCGAGAACGCTTGGGAAGCCTTCGGGTCGCGGCTGGACTGGCAGACCTTCGAGATGAGCCGGGAAGGCTAGTTTCCTGTTTGCCGCAAGGTTGAAGGTTTCGAGACTTGACGGTTTCAAGACAGGCAACGTGATGCTATCGGGCGCCCAGCCAAGCGCTGGAGCCGCCACATGTCGCCCCCCAAAGCCGCCCCCAAGAACGTTCCCGATCGCATCGCCGTGAAACGCATGCTGATTTCCGTGTCCGACAAGACCGGTCTGGTCGAGCGGGCGCAGAAGCTGGCGGCGCTGGGCGTCGATCTGGTCTCCACCGGCGGGACGTCCAAGGCGCTGAAGGATGCGGGCCTCAAGGTACGCGATGTGGCGGACCTGACGGGCTTTCCGGAAATGATGGATGGCCGCGTGAAGACGCTGCATCCGAAAGTGCATGGCGGTCTGCTGTACCGGCGCGACCTTGCCAGCCACACCAAGGATGCGACCGATCACTGCATCGAGCCGATCGATCTGGTCTGGATCAATCTCTATCCGTTCGAGGCCACCGTTCAGGCAGGCGCGGGCTTCGATGACTGCATCGAGAACATCGACATTGGAGGCCCCGCCATGCTGCGCGCGGCGTCCAAGAACGCCGACTTCGTGGCCGTCTGCACCGATGGCGCCGATTTGGATGCCGTGATTGCCGAGATGGAGCAGGCCGAAAACAAGGGAACCGTTTCCCTCGGTCTCCGCCGCCGTCTGGCTGCGAAGACGTATGCGCGCACGGCGGCGTACGATGCGGCGATCTCGGAGTGGTACTGGAAGCAGCTGGACGAGGAGGCGGGTGACTGGCGCGCCTTCGGCGGCAAGCTGCAGCAGACGCTGCGTTACGGCGAGAACCCCCACCAGAAAGCGGTCGTCTATGCCGGCCCGGACAAGCGCGCCGGCGTTCTGACTGCGCGGCAGGTGCAGGGCAAGGAGCTGAGCTACAACAATATCAACGACACGGACGCAGCGTTTGAGCTGGTCGCCGAGTTCGATCCGAAAGCGTCCCCCGCCGTCGCGATCATCAAGCACGCCAACCCGTGCGGCGTCGCGACCGGCGCAACGGTGACGGAGGCCTACCGCCGCGCGCTGGCCTGTGACTCGACGTCGGCGTTTGGCGGCATCATCGCGGTGAACGTGCCGCTGGATGGGCCGACTGCGGAAGCGATCACCGAAATCTTCACCGAAGTTGTCATCGCGCCGGATGCGGACGAGGCGGCGCTGGCGGTGTTCGCGAAGAAGAAGAATCTACGCCTGCTGCTGACGGGCGGCCTGCCGGACCCGGCCCAGCCAGGCGTCATGGTGCGCACGGTTGCAGGCGGGCTTCTGGTGCAGGACCGCGATGTCGGCCGCATCATGGAGGCCGACCTCAAGATCGTCACCAAGCGCCGCCCAAGTCCGCAGGAAATCGCGGATATGCTGTTTGCATTCCGCGTCTGCAAGCACACCAAGTCGAACGCGATCATCTATGCGAAGGATGGAGCGACGGTTGGCATCGGGGCTGGGCAGATGAGCCGCGTGGATTCCGCGCGCATTGCGCGCCGCAAGGCGGAAGATGCTGCCCACGCCGCCAACCAGGCGGATCCAGCGACAATCGGTTCGGTCTGCGCTTCCGATGCCTTCTTCCCGTTTGCGGATGGCCTGCTGCAGGCGGCTCAAGCAGGCGCCACGGCCGTGATCCAGCCGGGCGGATCCGTGCGTGATGACGAGGTGATCAAGGCGGCGGACGATGCTGACCTCGCCATGGTCTTCACCGGAATGCGCCACTTCCGTCACTAGGGTTTTACCTGCACACAGCCTGCGCTAGCCTCCGCAACCTGCTGGAGGTTCTCATGAAACTTGCATGCCTTGCTGCTGTCGCATTGGCCCTGTCGCTTGCTGCACCCGCATCGGCGCAGCGGGTGGAACGGCGCGAGATTGGCGCGCAGATCTTCGAGAACGTGCCCGAAGCGCCGCAGGCGGTGAAGGACGGGCTGGCGCGTTACCAGAATGCGCGCTCGGCTTTCTTCGGCGACTGGCAGAAAGATGGATCGATGCTGATCCGCACGCGATTCGGCGCGACGTATCAGCTGCACCGTGTCGCGGCGCCGGGCGCGGACCGCAGCCAGCTGACCTTCTTCGCCGATCAGGTCTCCGATGTGCAGACCGTGCCGGGATCGGATCGCTTCGTGTTCACGAAGGATGCGGGCGGGGACGAGTGGTTCCAGCTTTTCCTGTCGGACGGCAAGGCGCCGGAGATCCAGCTGACGGAGGCTGGTACGCGCAATCTCGGTCTCATCTTCACTCCCGATGGAAAGACGGCGATCTGGGGCGTGCAGCGCAAAGGCCAGTCGGACACGGATATTGTCGCTGTCGATCTCGCCAGTCCCGGCGCGCGGCGCACACTGCTGAAAGGCGAGGGCGCGCTCGAGGCGCTGGATGTGTCGGCCGATGGCAAGAGCGTGCTGCTAGGCCGCTATCTCTCGATCACGGAATCGAAGCGCTACCTGCTCGATATAACGACGGGCAAGATGAGCGAGATCGCGGCGAGCGCGGGCAAGACGGCCTATTCGGGCGGCATCTTCATGCCGGGGCGCAAGAGCATCCTGCTGCTGTCTGACAAGGGGGCGGATACGCAGCGTTTGGTTGAGATGGACCTGGCGACCGGCGCGGAGACGGTGCTGACGCCGGGGCTCAAATGGGACGTCGAGGATTTCACGCTGACAGCGGATGGCCGTACGCTGGCCTATGCTGTGAACGAGGATGGCTATTCCACCGTTCGCGTTATCGACATGAAGACCAAGCGCGCGCTGCCGCAGCCGAAATTGCCGATGGCGGTGATTTCCGGTCTGAAATTCTCGAACGATGGATCCAAGCTGGCTATCGGCCTGTCGACGCCGAAGAGCGCAGGCGACATCTGGTCGTGGGATCTCAGGGCGGCGAAGCTTACCCGCTGGACGACGTCGGAGCTGGGCGGGCTTGATGCCGACAAGCTGGTGGAGCCTACGCTTGTGCGCTTCAACTCGTTCGACGGCTTGTCCATACCGGCCTTTGTCTACAAGCCAGCCACGCGCGGGCCTGCGCCGGTGATCATCGACATTCATGGCGGGCCGGAGAGCCAGTCGCGTCCGGCCTTCAACCCGATCCACCAGCATATGGTGGCGGAACTCGGCGCGGCAGTGATCGTGCCGAACGTTCGCGGCTCGGCGGGTTATGGCAAGACCTATGTGCAACTCGACAATGCCGAAAAGCGCGAGGATTCGGTCAAGGACATCGGCGCGCTGCTCGACTGGATCAAGACGCAGCCCGATCTCGATTCAAGCCGCATCGTCGTCTATGGCCAGTCCTATGGCGGCTACATGGTGCTGGCCGCCATGACGCATTACGCGGACCGTCTGGCGGGCGGCGTCGATCGCTATGGCATCTCGAACTGGATCACCTTCCTCAACAACACCGAAGCCTATCGCCGCGACCTGCGCCGGGCGGAATACGGCGACGAGCGCCTGCCCGAGATGAAGGCCGTGTTCGACAAGATTTCGCCGCTCAACAATGTCGGACGCATCACCAAGCCGATACTGATCATGCAGGGGCTCAACGATCCGCGCGTGCCCGCGAGCGAGTCGCGCCAGATGGTCGATGCGATACGCGTGAATGGAGTCGATGTCGGCTATGTGCAGTTCAGGGATGAAGGGCATGGCTTCGTGAAGAAGCCCAACAACGACGCCCGTCGCGAGGCCGAGACCGTGTTCCTGCAGAAGCTGTTCGGCCAGTAACATGAACCCGTGACACGAAAAATGGCGAGCGGTTGCCCGCTCGCCATCTCCGTGTCGTCGTAGCGTCTGGAGCGTTACGACTTGTTCTTGACGTTCGCTTCCTTCGCCACTTCGCGGTCGGCTTCGTCGAAGACGATCGGCGCAGCGCCCGGCGCGGCGGCGGCATAGGCGCGGGACTTCATGGCGAGGCGTGACATCGACTCGTTCATCGTGCCCGCAGACATCGCCATCTGCTGGCCGCCCTGAACGCCAACCGCCGACGCATCGGCGATGTTGTCGAAGTTCGCGCCGAGGAAGACGGTTTCCCATCCCTTGGCTTTCACGCGATCGAGCGCGGCCTTGACCCCATCGCGTGTGACTTCACGCGAGGCGTTTTCCTGTCCGTCCGTCATCACGACGATGACAGCCTTGTCGGGATTGTCCGCTTCGGCGAGCGCGATGAGGCGCACCATGGCGTCGAGCAACGGCGTCATGCCGCGCGGGGCAGCTTCCTTGTCGCTGACGTTTTCCCAGTGAAGGGCAGGCTGCTTGCGCCGCAGCGTATCGAACTGCAGCGTTTCCTGGCTGTCGAAGACGGCAAGCGTGATGTGGCTGTCGACGGCCGGGCCATCCTTTTTGTTGGCGAGTTCCTTTGCAAACGCGTTGACGGAGGAAAGCGCTTCCACCCACAGCGACTGCATCGATCCCGAGCGGTCGAGAAGAATGTAAGCTTGCATGACTGTCCCCTTTTCGGCTGATCCCAACCCACGCGGGGCCGCATGGCCCGCTGGCGGGAAATGGGTGCGGCGGGCTGCCGCACTAGAGGGCGACTGCAAAAAGATTTCGTTGCAGCTGCATGGAGTTGTCCGGGCGCCGCGCTGAGTCGCCCGGCACGCGGAACATCGGCAAATCGCGCCCGTTCCCTCCAGAAGCCGAAAATCAGGAGACACGCGCGATGGGCATGAAGGCTGAAGGCAAGATAATGGCGATCCTCGCCGCGGACGGATTCGAGGAATCCGAACTGTTCTCGCCCAAGGAGGCGATCGAGGCGGCCGGGGGCCGCGTGGAGGTGATCTCTCCGAAGGTTGGCGACATCCAGGGTTTCCAGCACATGGAGAAAGGCCGCGTCATCAAGGTCGACAAGGCAATCAAGGATGCGCATGCGGACGACTATGATGCGATCCTTATCCCGGGCGGCCTGTTCAGTCCGGATCAGTTGCGCACGGACGGCGACGCCCTGAAATTCACCTGCGCGTTCGTAAACCAGCGCAAGCCGGTGTTCGCGATCTGTCATGGGCCGCAGGTTCTGATCTCGGCTGGCGCGGCAAAGGGGCGGCGGATGACGGCGGTGAAGGCGGTGCGGGCCGATCTGCAGAATGCTGGCGCCGAGGTGAGCGATGAGCCTGTCGTGGTCGACCACGGTCTGGTCACCTCACGCACGCCGGACGATCTTCCGCAATTCAACGCCAAGATCGTGGAAGAGATTTGCGAGGGCGATCACGACCGCCATCCCAAGCATTATGGCTTCGCGTTCTTCTGAAGCCTAGCAGCGGCCCGTATCGATCCGGGGGCTGGTGAGACCAGCCTCCCGACAGGCTTGTGGCCACCTGGTGTCCAGCTCTCGGATGCGTTCCGCGCTGAGCGCGTCTGACGGGCAGAGCGGGGTAGGCGCATGGAGGGCTTTCTGCTCTTCGGCCGTCACCCCAAGGCCGTGGAGCGCAGACTCACACTTGGCCTTCGGTTCGATGGCGCAACAGGCAATGTCGTCCTCTGGCTCGCCGCAGGCGGAAATAGCGAGCAGGGCCAGCGGCAGCACGTGGCGCATGGGGTGGTCCTTCGAAACAACAAATCGCGATCCAGCGCAGGGTGACGCAGCGGGAGTCGGCAAGTCAAACGCTCTTCCGTACCGCCTGTGCGTTGCGCGGTGTTTGTAATCGGTGTTTCTGATACCGCGAAGCAGGGAGGATGCGATGCGGTTTCAGGTGCTGATTGCTGGCGGGCTTGGGCTGACGATTGCTTCGGCTTTCCTGCTGGCGGATCGCGCTGCAGCAGATCGCGAGCCGGTGGCTGTCGAGATCCCGACGCGCGTCGACGATTTCCGCCTGGTCGATCATACCGGATATGCGCAGAGCCTTCGCCGCCTGAGAGACGTCAAGGCGATCGTGCTGATGACGCAGGTGAATGGCGATACGAGCTCGCGGATCGCCGCGAAAGGGCTCGAGGCCCTGAGCAAGCAGCATAAAGGTATGGAGTTCCTGATGCTGAATTCCAGCCTCGCCGCTACGCGCCCCGCAATTGCGGCAGAAGCATCCGGGCAGGGCTATTCAATCCCGATCATGCACGATGAGCTGCAGCTTGCCGGCGAGCAGCTGGGCGTCACCTATGCCGGTGAGGCATTCGTTCTGGAGCCCGGATTGCTCCGGGTTCTCTATCATGGTCCCGCCGGCGCGCCGCTTGCCGCCGCGCTGGCTGACATTGCTGCTGGCCGTCCTGTGGCCGAGGCCATTGTGGCGGGAAGCGGAACGGCAATCGCTTTCCCGGAGCGCGAGCGCCGCGGGCAGCATGCGAAGATATCCTACGCGACAGACATCGCGCCTGTGCTTGAGGCCAAGTGTGTGACCTGCCACCAGGAAGGCGGCATCGGTCCATTCGCGATGAGCGAGTATGCGGTCGTGAAGCAGTTTGCGCCAATGATCCGCGAATCCCTGCGCACAGACACCATGCCGCCCTGGCATCCCGATCCGCTGGTCGGGAAGTTCAAGCACGACGCGAGCCTGTCAGGCGACCAGATCCGTACGTTGGTTCACTGGATCGAGGCAGGCGCGCCGCGCGGCGAGGGCGCAGACCCGCTGGCGGCGGTGAAGCATGCGGCGCAGGAATGGCCGCTGGGCGAGCCGGATCTGGTGCTCGACATTCCTGCCTTCACGCTGCCGCCGTCGGGCGAGGTTCAGTACCAGTACCCCGTGGCGGCCAATCCCCTGGGCGAGGGCAGGTGGGTGAAGGCGGCGACACTGATGCCGGGCGACCGGCGCGGCGTGCACCACATTCTTGCCGGCTACATTCCGGGCAAGCCGCTGGCGGGGCCTGCGTCGGCCGGACAATGGGAAGCCAACTACGGCGAATACGCCGTGGGCGGGGAGTCCTTCCAGGTGCCGAAGGGCATGGGGATCTATCTGCCGCCGGGCGGTCATATGGGCTTCCAGATGCACTACACGCCCTATGGCAAGGAAGCCGTAGATGGCTCGAAGATGGCGCTCTACTTCTACGACGAAGGCGAGACGCCCGAGCGCATCATGCGTCACACGGTGATCGCGGATAACTTCATCGAACTGCCGCCCAACACGGACAAGCACAAGGAGATCGCCTACCTGAGCTTCCCGAAGGAGGCGAAGCTCTACTCCGTCTTTCTCCACACGCATTATCGCGGGCAGGCCGGCAAGCTCGACATGGTGCTGGCGGACGGCACGAAGAAAGAGCTCATCAACCTGCCGCGCTACGATTTCAACTGGCAGCGCACCTATGACTTTGTCGAGCCGGTGACGGTGCCCGCTGGCGCCAAGCTTGTGGCGACGTATCTCTACGACAATTCGGTCCGCAACGCCGCTAACCCGGCTCCGGACGAAAAAGTCATCTGGGGCGACCAGTCGTGGGAGGAGATGCACTACACCTCGATCTACTACGAGTGGACCGACGAGAAGGTCGGCGCCGAATCCGACGCCACCAAGTCGATGCGGGCTATGCGCGTTATGGGGATGCTGGACGACAATATCGACAACAAGGTGCAGCTTGCCGAGATCAAGGGTCGTCTCACGCCCCTGCTTAAGCCGCGGTTTGCCGAGCTCGACAAGAATGCGGATGGGGGCATTGATGCCGAGGAAATCAAGTCGGCGAAACTGCCGACATTTGGCCGGGAGTAAGCCCTGAAATGCGGGCCTTAACCGCCCGCTAACCAAACCAGACTCGACTCTGCCGATACTATTACGGGAGCGTCGTGATGTCGGTCTGTTACCGGCTGGTTCTGGATTCGGTTTGCCGCAGCAACCACCACCGGCTTGCCGTGATGGCGCTGGAGCATCTGCAGGACGGCAGCGCGGAAGACTGGCGCAACGTCTTCCTCAAGCATCGGGATGCCTATCTCGAGGGCGCGAAGGCGCCTGACGAGGTGTTCAAGGACTTCAAGAATCACGTGCTTCACGTGCGCGACGGCGACTGGGGCGGTGCGCCCACGGCTGCGCGCGAATGGTATCGGCGTACGGTGCGCGCGCTGAAGACGAAGGACTGGCAACACGCGGCCTACTGTGCGGGCGTGATGAGCCACTATGTGGTCGATCCGGTGCAGCCCTTCCATACGCACCAGACCGAGGAAGAGGGCGTCATCCATCGCGCCGTCGAATGGTCGCTGTCGAAAGCCTTCCCTGAAATGCTGCTGATCCTGACCCAGGAGATGGGCTTCCCGGATATCCCGGTCCCGACCGGGGACGACTGGCTGGAGCGACTTGTCAGGAACGGCGCGCTGGTTTCCAACAAGCACTATGAGACGCTGGTCGATCACTATGACTTCGAGATCGGGCGCAAGCGGCCTGTCGAAGGTCTCGACCAGGAAATGAAGGATGTCGTCGCCGCCCTGATGGGATACGCGACCGTCATGCTGGCGCGCATTCTGGATCGTGCAATCGCGGAATCGCAGGCCGAGGCGCCGAAGGTGAGCCTGATGCTGGACATGGTTGGCATTGTGGCTGCGACACCGCTGCGCATCGTGTCGAAGGCAGTTGACGATCTTGCGGACCGCAAGCTGGTCGGCTCGCAGTATGAAGAATTCCGCAAGACCGGGAAAGTTCGCGAAACGCTGGGGGACGATGATCGTGTCGTTCGCAAGCTGTTCGCGGAGGAAGTGCTGAAGGTTTCGCTCTCGACCCTGGATTGCCAGTGGCCGCGCGAGGCAGGGACGAAGAACGGCAAGGGCGCAAAGCCACGCGTGATCGTGCGCGTGAAGCCGTCGAAACAGAAGCTTGAGGAAACACCCGAGTCCGACGACACGCTGGAGATAGCACAACCCGCGCCAGCTCCGGCTCCAGCTAAAACTGAAGCGAAGAAAGCCGAGCCAAAGTCCGTACCGACGCCGGCCGCGCCGCGTATCAAGCTGTCGCGCGAGGCGGCTGTGGTTGATGCGCCATCCATCGGTCCGAAGACTGCGGGCCGTCTCAGCGTGATCGGCGTGAAGACCGTGGGTGACCTCCTGTCGCTGACGCCGGAAGATGCGGCTCAGCGCATCAAGGCCAGCCACATCAATGCTGGCGTCATCAAGGATTGGCAGGCGCAGGCGCTTCTGGCCTGCACGGTCCCGGAGATGAACGGTACGCAGGCGCAGTTGCTCGTTGGCGCCGGCATCTATTCGATCGAGGATCTGGCCAGCGCCGATGCAGAATCGCTGATTCAAGCAATCGAGGTGTTTGCCACATCGAACGAGGGCGAGCGCGCGCTGCGTGATGGCAAGCCGCCAAGCGTGGAGCGTGTGACAGCCTGGATCGCGGCGGCCGCTGCAATCTGCGGCAGCCGCACAGCAGCCTAGGCGACTTTTCCGGCGGCCCAGCCCGAACTCCAGGCCCACTGGAAGTTGTAGCCGCCGAGCCAGCCGGTGACGTCAACACATTCGCCGATGAAATAGAGACCGGGAACGCCGCGCGCCTGCATCGTCTGCGAGGAGAGAGCGTTGGTATCTACGCCGCCCAACGTGACCTCCGCCGTGCGCCAGCCTTCCGTGCCATCTGGCGTCACGCGCCAGGCGTTCACGTTGAGAGCCACCTCCTTGAGCTTCGCATCGGAAAGATCTGCCAGCCGGATTGTGCCGAAGGTACGTGCGGCGATCTGGTCAGCCAGCCGCTTTGGCACGTAAAGCGCCAGAGCGTTGTCGAGCTGCAGGCGCGGACGCTCGCGCCGTTCGCGGCGCAGCTCTTCGAAGACATTGCGCCCACGCGCGAGATCGATCACGACGTCATCGCCTTCGCGCCAGTAGGATGAGATCTGCAGAATAGCAGGACCAGAAAGTCCGCGGTGCGTGAACAACATGCCCTCGTCGAAGCCCGTCTTGCCGCAAGCGGCGCGCGCTTCGACCGACAGGCCGGCCAGCTCCGCGATGGGCGT
>JAVBYB010000075.1 GCA_030824255.1 bacterium | reverse complement strand
CCGGCTCGGTGGTGCTGAGCGATGTGCCGGCGCGCTGCTCGGTTGCGGGCGTTCCGGCAAAGCCTGTCGGCGGGGCCTGCATGAAGCCCGCGCAGACGATGGATCAGAAGTTCGACATGGGGCTGTAGGCCGGAGGGGGCTGTAGGCCGGCAGCTGCTGGCTACTCGTCGTAGTCGCAGTCGTCGCAGTCATCGCCCCAGTCGTCATAGCTGCCGGGCTCGGAGCTGCCGTCGCCGAACCATTCCTCTTCGGTCAGGCAGCCGGACAGCATCATGGCCGCGAGCGCGACCAACAGGAACTTTTTCACGTCATGTCTCCGGACGGTGTGAGGCGCGATCAGCAGTCGCAGTCGTCGTAGGTGTCGTCGCCGGCCGGGCTGTCATAGGTGCTGTCGTACTCGTCTTCCCAGAATTCGTCGTCGAAGATGCAGCCGGAACAGAGGGTGAGCGCCGCAAGGGCGGCGAGAATGACGCGTTTCATGGCGAGAGGTTCCTATCGCTCGGTGGCGGTGGTCGGGGCGGGCGAGGCGAAGGACGCTTCGGGTTCGTCTTCGATGAACTCGACATCTTCGAAAATTTCGCACGCCGCGCACATCGCGACAGCCGCCATACAGGCGAGAATTGCTCGTTTCATGCTGCACACCCCGGAACCAACCCTGAATCGGCATAGCAGGGCGCTGGTGTTTTGATAGCTGTGAACGCGCGAATTCCTGCTGAAAGCCGGGTTCGCTCCATAGGCGGGCTGGGGTTGGCGAACGGGCCTGCTCTGGGCTAAGGCTTCCCCCCGCAAGATCAGGAGCCGCCCGATGAACCCGGAAACCGCCAAACGCATCGAAGCGTATCTCAAGCGCACGCTGAATCCGGGCCTGACGCTGGTGGCGCGTCCGCGCGTGACAGACAGCATGGAAGTGACGCTGGCCGGCGAGCATGTCGGCCTCGTCTATCTGATCGAGGATGAAGGCGAGACGAGCTACCAGCTCGAAATGACCATCCTCCAAGAAGACCTCGACGGCTGATCGGTTCGGCCAAGCCGTCGACCCGCCTACCGATTTCCCGCACTGCAAGATTGTGAGATGCCCGTCGCGGGGCTAGCCTGACATCGTCAAGATAAAAACGATGGAGGGACTGCCCATGATGATGCGCGCGTTGATTCTTGGAGTGTCGGTCGCAGCGCTGTCACTTGGCGCATGCCAGACGGCGGGGATGTCGCCGGTCGCGGAGAGCAAAGCCGCCAAGCCCGCGATCCTTGTCGAGAGCAAGTTCGCCACCAGCGCGGACGGCACGAAGATTCACTACAATGCGAGCGGCAAGGGCCCGCTGGTGCTGGCGATCCATGGCTTCCCGGATTTCTCGGGCTCATGGGACAAGCTCGCCCCGGCGCTGAACGATGGCTATCGTTTCGTGGCGATCGATACGCGCGGCTACAATCTTTCCGACAAGCCGGTGGGCGTTGCGAATTATGCGATGCCGAAGCTGGTGGAAGATGTGCAGGCCGTCATCAAGGCCGAGGGCTACAGCAAGGCGACAGTGGTGGGCCATGACTGGGGCGCGGCGATTGCCTGGCAATATGCGTTTGCGCATCCCGAGACGCTTGAGCGGCTGGTGATCATGTCGGTGCCGCATCCGGCGAACATGGGCCGCCAGCTGAGCGCAGCGCCTGAGAATTCCAACTATGCGCGCAACTTCCAGAAAGAGGGCTCGGAGAACACTCTGAGCGCGGAAGGGCTGGCGGGCTGGGTGCGCGATCCGGCGGAGAAGGCGAAGTATGTCGAGGCCTTCAGGAAATCGAGCTTCGCGGGGATGATGAATTACTATCGCGCGAACTATCCGAGCGCGCCCGATCCGAATGCTGCGACACAGACATTTCCGAAGATCAACGTCCCGGTGCTGGTGATCCACGGCATGAAGGACACGGCGCTGCTATCCATGGGCCACAACGATACGTGGGACCAGGTGAGCAAGGACACGACCATCCTGATGGCGCCGGATGCCAATCACTTCGTTCAGCACGATGCTGCGCCGCTGGTGAACGGCACGATCAGGTCGTGGCTTGACCTGCATCCGGTGAAGTAGGGCGGTCGTTGTGAGCGCGCCCTCGTCCTTCGAGACGCGCACGTCGTGCGCTCCCCAAGATGAGGGCTACTCGCGATCGATCGAAGTCCTCATCCTGAGGAGCCCGCGTAGCGGGCGTCTCGAAGGACGAGGACGTACGTTCTGGAGGAAGAGACATGCGCATTGTGGCTGGGGCTATCATCGCGGCGCTGATGCTGGGCGCATGCGCTACGCCGGCCGAAACGCCAGCGGCGGAGATCGCGAAAGCGCCCGTGCCGCTTGAGAGCAAGTTCGCGCAGAATGGCGATGTGAAGATCCACTACGTGGCCTCTGGCCAAGGGCCGCTGGTGGTGATGATCCATGGCTATCCGGATTTCTCCGGCTCGTGGACTTACCTGACGCCAAAGCTGAACGACGCCTATCGCGTCGTGGCGATCGACACGCGCGGCTATAACCTGTCCGACAAGCCTGATGGCGTTTTAAACTACGAGATGCCGAAGCTGGTGGCCGATGTGCGGGCGGTGATCGCTGCTGAAGGCTATGACAAGGCAACGGTGCTGGGGCATGACTGGGGCGGGTCGATTGCGTGGATGTTCGCGTTCACGCATCCGGAGATGCTGGACAACCTGATCATCCTGTCGACGCCGCACCCCATACTTTTCATGGAGCGGATGCGCACCGACCCTGTGCAGCAGGCGACATCGCAATATGCGCGCAACTTCCAGAAGGAAGGCTCGGAAGCGGGCATGACGGCCGAGCGGCTGGCGCAGCGCGTGCAGGACCCGGCGCTGAAGGAAAAATATCTCGAGGCGTTTCGTCGCTCGAGCTTTTCGGCGATGATGAATTACTACCGCGCGAACTATCCGCGCGACGTGGGCCCCAATGCGAAGCGGCCCTTCCTGCCCGACAACCCGCCGCAGATCCCCGTACCCCTGCTGGTGATCCACGGCATGAAAGATACCGCGTTGCTGTCAGCGGCGCATGCGGGAACGTGGGAGAAGGGAGCGCGGGACACCACTGTCGTCATGGTTCCCGACGCCGGGCATTTCGTGCAGTTCGACGCGGCGGATCTTGTCAACGCCACGATCCGCAGCTGGCTCGACATGCATCCAGCCGAATAGCGCGGCCGGGCGCACCGCGCGTTGCGATGCTCCGTTGCGAGATGCAGCTAGACGATGCGCCGGGTCGCAAAAGCGGTCGTCGCGCGGCGGCTGCCCCTGTTGCTGGGCTGGCGCAGGGAGTTGATACGCTCGCGCAGATGCGATGACGGCGGCGGAGCTATCTTGCTGCCCGAGCACAGCGATGCGGCTGCTTCCGATTTCTGTTCGAGGCTCACTGACAGGATTACCGTCATGCGCGGCCGATAACGCCTGGCCCATTGCGCCAGTACAAAGCCGTTGTCCTCGCCCGCGAGACGGGCATCCGCGAGCATCACATGGATCGCCGGACCGTGCTGAAGCACCATTTTCGCTTCCTGCCCGCCGGCTGCCTCGATGACGCGAAAGCCGCATCCGCGGAGGTAATCAGCGATCGCGATACGCACGAGGACATCGTCTTCGGCGACGAGGATGGTCGAACCGTGGTCGCATGTCTGAGTTTTGGTCATTCCTGACTGGGCTCCGGATTGCGAAGTACACCCGGAAATGAATGAGACGGAGACCGTTACGGTTCCGATCCTTTCATTACGAATGAGTCAGTCCCGACGTGGCCCCAATTTGGGGCATTTTTGACTGCAGGTTTCAGGGCTGCCCCGGAACAGGCCCCCAGCGGAGGCGTTACTGATAATTCAAGTAACGGGGGTTAGTGGGGTCAACATGCAGGCGACACGCGAAATTAGCCCACGGATCGAATCCGAGCCCGCGACGGCATTGGTGGCGGAGGATGAAGTGATCCTCCGCATGAACCTGTGCGAACATCTTCGCGACGCGGGCTTTCATGTTCTCGAAGCGGCAAATGGCGAGGAAGCTCGCAAGATCATGGCTGCCGTCGACCATGTGGATGTGGTGATCAGCGATGTTCACATGGAAAGCCGGCGTGAGGGTTTCGAACTCGCCCAATGGCTGGGCCAGCATTTTCCCTCGATCCCTGTCATCCTGGCGTCTGGCAGCCAAGGGGCGGCGGAGAGCGACGTCTGGCGGCAATCGCGCAACGTCACGGATTTCGTGCCCAAGCCTTACCAGGAGCAGGAGATCGCGCGACTTGTGAGGGCGCGGATCAAGATGCCGGATGCGTCGTCGAAGTAGGTCTGCGCTGGCGTCAGAAACAACAACGCCCGCCTGATTGATATCAGGCGGGCGTTCTGCGTTCTGTTGGTCGCTTCGGACTAGGCGAGCGCCTTGGTGACCGCGGCGAGACCCTTGGCGAATTCGTCATCGCCAGACTTGCCGGAGAGTTGCTCTGTGAGGATTGCGGCGGCGGCGCGCGAGGCTGTTTGCACGGCGGCGAGCTTCACATCGCGGATGGCGTCGGACTCGGCGCGCGCGATGCGCTCTTCCGCCATCTTCTCGCGCGTGGCGATGCGGGAGACGAGGGCGGCTTCAGCGGCGACGGCGAGCTGTTCCGCTTCGCGGCGGGCAGACTCGACGATGGCTTTCGCATCGGCTTCGGCTTCGGCCGCGCGCTTCTGGACTTCGGCGAGCTTCGCCTCGGCTTCCTTGCGCAGCGCCTCGGCGGCGGCGAGTTCGGAGGTGATCTTGACGGCGCGATCATCGAGCGACTTCGTGATCGTCTTCGGCACCTTCATGTAGATCACGAGGCCGATGAAGATCAGCAGGCCGATGAAGGCCCAGAAAGTGGGGTCGTTCAGATCGAACGGACCGATGACTGGCAGAGCCGCGGCGTGGGCGGCATCGGCGGCGCCGGTGGCGGCCGAGTGATCCACGACGGGAGCGTGTTCCTGTTCCAAATTAGGCTCCCATCGCGCTGGCGACGGCCTTCTTCACCGTATCGGCGGAGGGCTTGGCGCCCGTGAGCCGTTCGGCGATGGCGGCGGCAGCATCCTCGGCGACGGCGGAAACGTTCGTCATGGCCTTGGTGCGGGTTTCAGAGATGCGCGCTTCCGCCGCGGCGAGGCGCGAGTTGAGCTCGGCCTCCTTCGCGGCGGTAGCGGCAGAGGTTTTCGCGTCGGCTTCAGCCTTGGCCTTCGACGCCGTGTCGCGCGCGTTGGCGCGGGCGGCGGCGATCTGGGCCTCGAACTGCTTGACCGACTCATCGGCTTTCACCGAGAGGGCGGCGGCTTCGGCGACATCTTTCTTGATGGCGCCGTCGCGGTCTTCAACCGCCTTGCGGATCTTGGGAAGGAAGACGTTGGCGACCGCGAAGTAGAGCACGGCAAACGTCACGATCAGCCAGAAGACCTGGGATGCCCCAAATTCTCCAAGCTGTGAGAAAGGCGGAAAACCGCCTCCGGATGCGTGTTCTGCAGTTTCGGTCGCCACGTCGGTATCTCCCGAAGAGGGGCTATTAGACGGCGAAGATCAGGATGAGCGCGATGGCGAAGCCGAAGATGCCCAGAGCTTCCGTCACGGCGAAACCGAAGATCAGGTTGCCGAACTGTTGCGGGGCGGCCGACGGGTTGCGCATCGCACCATCGAGGTACGCGGCGAAGATGTTGCCCACGCCGATGGCGGCGCCGAGCATGGCGAGGCAAGCGAGGCCGGCGCCGACGTAGTTGAGACCTTCCATGATATTCTCCTTCGGAAGTCGTTGGTGATCAGTGCGCCTCGCCGAGTGCGTCGTTGAGATAGACGCAGGTCAGCATGGCGAACACGTAGGCCTGGAGGAACGCCACCAGGAATTCCAGCGCAGTCACACCAACGATCAACGGCATCACGAGCAGACCCCCCATCAGCATGCCGATGCCGCCAAGGGCGACAGCGAGCGACGGGATGAAGCCAGCGAAGACTTTGAGCGCCACGTGGCCACCAAGCATGTTCGCGAACAAGCGCATGCCGAGGCTGATCGGGCGTGACAGGAACGAGATGATTTCGATCGGGGTGACGATCAGGAGCAGCACGAACGGCACTCCCGACGGCACGAAAATCTTGAAGAAGCCCAGGCCCTTCTTGATGAAACCCACGACCACGACGAGGCCGATGGTGAAGAGGGCCATGAAGCCGGTGACGGCGATGTGGCTGGTGGTGGTGAAGAAGTACGGGAACATGCCGATCATGTTCGCGATGAAGATGAAGGCGAACAGCGAAAAGACGAGCGGGATGAAGGGCTTGCCCGGCGCGTGGTTCACGTCTTTCACGATGCCGGCGATGAAGCCGTACCAGATCTCGGCGAGCGACTGCACGCGGTTCGGGACCGTCGACATCTTCGAGGTCGCCAGCGCGAGGAAGCCGATGACCAGCAGGACGCCGACCACCATCCAGAACGCGGAATTGGTGAACGACAGGTCATAGCCGCCGATGTTCAGATCGAACCACTTGCCGATCTGGAACTGGTGCATCGGGTCGGTGGCAATTCTCATTCGCCTGCGCCTTCGCCCTTGTTAGCCACGGCCTGGTTGGCCTTGCTTGCTGTCGCCACAACATTCCGGACGCCGGCCACGAAACCCAGCATGAGGCAGGAAATCAGCCCCCAGGGTGTCCACCCAAAGAGCGCATCCAGTCCCCATCCCAGGAACGCTCCCACGATGACAGCGGCCGCAAAGTCCGACGCCATGCGGAAGCCAACACCCATTCCCTTGCCCGTCGCCATATACTTGGGACGTTCCCGCGCATCGATCTCCGCCTGGGCCTTGGCGATCCGTTTGTTCAGATCGTCATCGCTCATCGGAGTAACCCGCAACAGGTAGGGGAAAAAGTCCGGCCCTGCGTACGACAAAGCCCCGGAAAACCGGGTCCAGCCGCGCGCGAAGCTATATGGGCGGGCTTGAGTCCAGTCAAGCAAATGTAACGATGAAATTCGTCGGTAACACTCTGATTTTAGAAGATATTTTCAAAAGCGAAAACGCCGCAGCCGAGAGCAAGGCGGCGTGGGCGTGCAAGGCGGGCCAATTGCCGTGAAATAGTCAGCGCGGGTCGCCGCCACTGGTCCGCTGATTATCCACAGGGTTGAAATAGCCCCGGAGGGCTACTCAGGCGGGCAGCGACGCAGCGGCCCGTTGCGCGCCGAGCAGGCGGGCGATTTCTCGGGCGAGGTCTTCCTGTGAATAGGGTTTGCCGAGACGGGGCAGGTCAATGTCCAGGCCGTTGGGCATTTCGGCATAGCCGGTGGCGAGCAGGATCGGGAGGTCCGGGCGGAGCGCGCGCACGGCCTGAGCCAGCTGCGCGCCATTCATGCCGGGCATCGCAAAATCGGTGATCAACAGGTCAAAGCGGTCGCCGCGCTTCAGTGTTTCCAGTGCATCGGCGGCGGAGTTGGTTTCGATCACTTCATGGCCGAGATCCATCAGCATGTCGGTCGTGCTCATGGCGATCAGGATATCATCGTCAACGAGGAGGATTTTCGCCTGCCCGGCCGGTTCAATCGCGATGGGCTGGGCCATGGGCTCCGCTTCCGGAATGATTGCCGACGTGACCGGCAGGAAGAGCTCGGCGCGCGTGCCCCTGCCTGGCGCGCTTGTAAGGCGAAGCGCGCCATTCAGCTGTACCGCGAGGCCGTGGATCATCGACAGGCCAAGGCCTGTGCCCTTGCCGATTTCCTTGGTGGAAAAGAAAGGCTCTATGGCGCGGGCAAGCGTTTCAGTGTCCATGCCGATGCCGGAATCCGAGACGGCAAGGCGCACATAGTCGCCAGCAGCGAGATCCTGGTGCTCGGCAGTTTTCACGCGATCAGCCTCGATGACGATGGATCCGCCTTCGGGCATGGCATCGCGTGCATTGACCACAAGATTGAGCAGGGCAAGCTCAACCTGATTGGCGTCAACCCGTGCAAGCGGCAGGTCATCCGCAAGGCGAAAGGTGAGGGCGATGGCGGGGCCGACAGATCGCTCGAGCAGGCTGCGCATGCCATCGACCAGAGCGGAAATGCTGGCGGGTTCCACGATGAGGCTCTGGCGTCGGGCGAATGCAAGCAGGCGCTGCGTCAGCGCCGCGCCACGCTTTGCGCCCTGGGTTGCGCCTTCAATCAGGCGGATTGTACGCGGATCGTCTGTCGCGTGCTTGCGCAGCAGTTCGAGGTTGGACAGCACGGCCATGAGCAGATTGTTGAAATCATGCGCGACCCCTCCCGTGAGCTGACCGATCATCTCCATCTTCTGCGCCTGACGAAGTTGGTCTTCAACAGCCTGACGCTGGCCGACCTCCTCCAGTATCGTCGCGTGTGAACGTTCAAGTTCGGCTGTGCGCTCGGCCACGCGGCGCTCCAGCAATTCGTTCGACTGCCGGAGGGCCTCCTCCGAACGCTTGCGCTCCGTCATGTCCATCACGACGCCCACGAGACTGCGTGTCTGGCCGTGCGCATCCTTCATGGCGCGCCCATTCACCTGCACCCAATGCACGCCGCCATCGGCCCACACGGTGCGGTATTCGATATTGTAGTCCTCGCCACTCTCGACGCTGCGCTGCGCGGTTAGCTGCATGGCGGCAAGATCGGCCGGGTGGATCATGGCGAGAAGCTGCGCGTAGGTGAACGTGTCGTCCTCGCGCAAGCCGTAGATCCGGCGGCATAGTGGCGAGGTAACCAGCGTCTCCGTAGCTATGTCGATCGACCACGATCCGAGTTTGCCCGCGAGTATGGCGGTCGCCAACCGCTCTTGGCTCTCGTGCAGTTCTTCCAGCCTGTCGCGCGCCTCGAACTGTCGCTGGCGCGCTTTGTGCGCCGTGCGCGCCAGGCTGGCAAAGGTGGTTGGATGGAAGGGGCGTTCGAGGAAGGTGATGTTGCCGAGCGCTTCGGCGAGATGGGCCGCGGAAGGGTTGTTATCCGGACCGCCGCCGCGCTGGGTCAACACGATGAAGGGGAGATCGGACCAGGCTGGCTGGCGCTCGATCCATTCGCGCAGGCCGCCGATGTCGAGGCGCCGCATCGCCTCTTCAGAAATGACGACGAAGGTGGCGGCAGGGCCCAATCCGGCCGTGAGGCCGGGCAGGTCGGGGCATGCCATGGCATCGATACCTGCGTCGCGAAGCAGCGCGACAGCCAGGAGCGCGTCCCGCCCGTGAGGCAGGAACACCAGCGCCTTTTCGAGACCGCTGACCTTCGAGATCACCCTACTCGCTTTCAAGTCCTGTGTTCAGCGCGCCCGGCTTGCCGACAAACTGCGGCACCCCCCTCAAGACGCCCTGAAACTGATCGAGCGGTTCACCCAGCAGCAGGCCGCCCTGGGAGATCGTGTATTCGCGGATGGTGTGCTCGTGTTGTCCCGTGCGCTTCTTGATGACGGACACAGCGCGCTTCACCCGGCCCATCGCCTCGAAATAGCGCAGCAGGATGACAGTATCGGCGAGATAGGTGACATCGACCGGCGTCTTCATGTCTCCGACCAGCCCGTGCTGGGCGACAGTGAGGAAAGTCGTCGCGCCCTGGCGGTTGAGATACTGGAGCAGCTCGTGGATGTGCAGCACCAGGGCCGCTTCGTCGGGCATGGCGGCATTGTAACCGTTGAGGCTGTCGATCACGACAGTCTTTGCCTGTGCAACGTCCACGCGGTCGCGCACGCGATGCGCAAACTCTCCCGGAGAAAGTTCGGCGGCGTCGACCTGTTCGATCGTCAGATTGCCGCTGTCGATCATCGCCTGGAAATCAAAACCGATAGTCTTTGCGCGTTCGAACAGGAGGCCAAGCTCTTCGTCGAAGATGAACATGGCCGCTTTTTCGCCGCGCGCCACAGCGGCGGCGACAAACTGGAAGATGAAGGTGCTCTTGCCGGTGCCGGCGGGGCCCAGCACCAGAACGCTTGATCCTCGTTCCACGCCGCCGCCCAGGAGGGCGTCGAGCGCGGCGATGCCGCTGTTGATCCGGGTACGATGAAAGTCGGTGCGATGCTCGGACGCAACAAGCCGGGGGAAAGCCTTCACGCCGCCGGTCTCGATGACGAAATCATGCCAGCCGCCCCGGAAATTGGTGCCGCGATATTTCATCACCCGCAGGCGGCGACGCTCTGCGCCATAATCAGGCGCCAGTTCTTCCAGCCGGATCACGCCATGCACCACGCTGTGCACAGTCTTGTCGTTCATCTCCGATGTCAGGTCGTCGAGCAGAAGGACTGTCGCGCCATAGCGCGCGAAATAGTGTTTCAGCGCCAGGATCTGACGGCGATAGCGCAGGGAGTTCTGGGCGAGCAGGCGGATTTCCGAGAGACTGTCGATCACGATGCGCTTCGGCTGGGTGCGCTCGATCGCTGCGAAGATAAGCCGGGTGGTTTCGCCGAGTTCAAGATCGGAGGAGTAGAGCAGGCTCTGCTGTTGATCCGGGTCGAGCAGGCTTTCGGGCGGCACGAGTTCGAAGATGTTGAGGCTGTCCGGTATCGTCCACCCATGAGACGTCGCGCCGGAAATCAGCTCAGCGCGTGTCTCGGACAGTGTGATGTAGAGCGTGCTTTCGCCCAAGTCGGCGCCTTGCCGCAGGAAGGACAGGGCGATGGTGGTCTTGCCGGTGCCGGGGTTTCCTTCCAGCAGGTAGACGTGGCCGGTTGTGAGGCCGCCTGCCAACACATTGTCCAGGCCTTCAACGCCAATGGTCGCCCTTGCGTTACCCGGTTTCGTTTCCGTCACTTAGGCCTCTCTGAAAGCGTTAACCGCGCGTCAGCTCATGGCGTCGGCCGTCGCCAGAATTCGATTTGGCGAACCTATGAAGTAGGGCGCTGTCGGCGAGAGAAAAGTCGCTTTTGCAGAGGGGGCGGGGCGGCGATCAGGCAGCGACGAGGCGCTCTGCAGCCTGCAGGTCGACAGAGACAAGGCGGGAGACGCCCCGCTCCTGCATTGTGACCCCGAACAGCCGATCCATGCGGGACATTGTGACGGCATTGTGGGTGATGATGATGAACCGCGTCTCGGTGCGCGTACGCATCTCTTCGAGCAGGCGGCAGAAGCGATCGACGTTGGCGTCGTCCAGCGGGGCGTCAACCTCGTCCAGCACGCAGATGGGGGCGGGGCGCGACAGGAAGACAGCGAAGATCAGCGCCGTTGCCGTGAGCGCCTGTTCGCCGCCAGACATGAGTGTGAGCTGACCAAGGCGCTTGCCGGGGGGCGAGGCGTAGATTTCGAGGCCTGCATCGAGCGGGTCTTCGCTCTCGGTCAAGCGCAGCTCGGCATGACCGCCGCCAAACAGCGCCGTGAAGAGCGATCCGAAATGCGTGTTCACTTGCGTGAAAGCGTCAAGCAGGCGCTGCCGCCCATCCATGTTCAGTGCGTCGATGCCTTCGCGCAGCTTGGCGATGGCGGCGACAAGGTCGTCGCGCTCCTCGATCTGGAATCCCATGCGCTTGGAGATTTCAGTCAGCTGTTCGTCGGCTTCCATGTTGACCGCGCCGAGCTGGTCGCGCTCGCGGCGCAGCTGGGCGAGGCGCGTGTCGAGCACGTGGGCATCGTTGTTGGTTTCTTCCTCAGCGGGCTGGTCAGCGTCGCCATGCTCTTCGCGTGCAGCACGCGCTGCGGCGAGGATGGCGGTCACGCGCGCCTCAAGTTGATCCAGCTCCTGATCGAAGGCGGCGCGGACCTGTTCCGCGATCTCGGCTTCGCGACGGATCGCAGCTTCGAGGCGGCTTTCGGACCGGACGAGGCTTTCACGCGCCTGAGCGGCGCCATCGCGCGCCGCGCGCGCAGAAATCTCGGTTTCCCGAAGCTGGGCCTCAGCTTCCGCCAGTGTGTCGGCGGCCTTGCGGCGAGCACCTTCGGCTTCTTCCAGCAATGCAGCCAGCGCATCCAGCTTCTGCTGGAGGGCGACAGGCTGGTCCTTGGCTTGTGCGAAGGTGGCGCGCGTTTCTTCAAGCTCACGTCCGATAGCGGCAAGCCGCTTGGACGCTTCACCGGCGCGGGCCTGCCAGTCATCACGATCGCGGGACAGGGAAGCACGCTGCGCGCTGGCGCGTTCGGTTTCGCGGAGGAACGCGTCAAGTGCAGCAGCGGCATTGCGCTCTGTATCGCGCGTGTCGCGGATCTTGTCGGCCAATTGCGCAAGCTGCAAACGATCGCTGTCCGAAGGCGCGGCGGTGAGTGTGGCGCGTGAAGAGGACAAGGCGTGCGCTGCGAGATCGCGTTCGCTGGTCAGGCGCAACGCAGTCTCCTTGAGGGACGCGCCGCGTAGTGAAAGGCGCTCGACATCCTGTTCAGCGCGGATAGCGGCTTCATGCGCTTGCGCTGCGGCGCGGGTAAGCTCCGGCACGTTGCGGCGCGTGGCCATCAACGAAACTTCGGAGTCGGTAAGCTGCTTCGAGGCTCTGGCCCGCTCGTCCGCTGCAATATCGCGCGCGACACGGGCAGTCGAGATTTCAGGCGCGAGCGCCGCACGACGCGCCCGCTGTTCCAGTTTCTCGGCGGAGGTGAGTGGCGCGTCGGCGGTACGTACAAAGCCGTCCCAGCGCCAGAGATCGCCTTCGCGGCTAACGAGGCTCTGGCCGGTCTTCAGCTGCGTGACGAGGGCATCGCCGCTGGCGCGATCAACCAGCCCGCACTGGGACAGGCGTGGCATAAGTTCGGCAGGAGCTTTCACGAGCTCGCTAAGGGGTGAAGCGCCCTCGGGCAGGTTGGCGCTGGCGTCGCCATGCCGACCGGACCAATGGATAGGCGATTGTGTATCGGTCGGCGCATCCAGGTCGTCGTCCAGTGCGGCGGCGAGCGCGCGTTCCAGACCAGGCGCAAGCACGCCATCCATCACAGGCGGCGCTGCCGTGGCGACCACCTGGCGGAGCAAACGATCGAGACCTTTCAGTTCGGATTCGAGCTCGCCCAGCTTGCGCTCAGCTGCGAGCAACGGCGGAGTGAGCCGGGCTTCGAGCGCGCGCGCCTCATCCACGCTGCGCAACGCCGCGGAAAGCGCGGACTGCGCAGTCTGCGCCTTGGCCTCGGCATCCTTGTGACGCGCGCGCGCATCCTTCAGCGCCTGCTCCATCTTCGCCGGATCGCCGATGGAGGTAAGTTCGTTCTGTACCTTCGTGAGCTCGGTCATGAGGCGGCTATGTCGCTCTTCCTCGCGACGCACCGCAGCCTGCGCGGCGGCAGCTTCGGCATCCGCCTTGGCGAGAGCGGCACGGCGCTGGTCGGCTTCCTGCTCGAAGGTTTGCAACTGCGCCATGGCGGCGTCGACAGCAGCCGAGAGCTGGTCTTCACGCGCAGCCTGCGCGTTCGGATCATCCGGCGGCAGTGCGGCCAGCGCTTCTGCGGCGCGGCCTGCGCGTGCGGCTGCATCGTCACGCTGGACGCCTTCGCGCGTCGAGTCCTCGACAAGGCGGGTGATGTCACGCTCAAGGCGTTTGACGAGATCGCTTGCGGCGTTACGTTCGGCTTCGAGGCGGGCAAGCTGCAGCTTGATCACGCCGAGTTTGCCAGCAGCGTCGGCTTCGGCAGCGCGCAGAGGTTCGATGGCGCCGCGCGCTTCAAGCTCGCCCGTGCTGGCCCGCGCCATGGCGGAGACAGATTTCTGTTCGTCGGTCCTGGCCGCTTCCAGCGCCCTGCGAGCGTCACTGGTTTCGACGACTGCGCCGCGCCAGCGGGCGGCGCCAAGGCGGGCCTCAAGCGCTGCGATCTCTTCGGATAGCGCGCGATACTTGCGCGCCTTGCTGGCCTGCCGCTTCAACGAGTTTGCCTGGCGCTCGACCTCGGCCATGATGTCGGCAAGCTTGGCTAGGTTTTCGTCGGCGGCCTTGAGGCGAAGCTCGGCCTCGTGGCGGCGGGCGGCAAGACCGCCAATGCCTGCAGCTTCCTCAAGGATGCGGCGACGGTTCTGTGGCTTGGCGCCGATCAGCTCGCTGATCTGTCCCTGGCGGACGAGCGCGGGGGAGTTGGCGCCGGTCGAGGCGTCCGCAAACAGAAGCTGTACGTCCTTAGCACGCACCGTGCGGCCG
>JAVBYB010000050.1 GCA_030824255.1 bacterium | reverse complement strand
TGTCCGGCGTGAAATGGGCGACCATGCGGCGCCTCTCCATTGGCTTTGGTGAATGACTGTCGCGGTCCAACTAGCCAGAGCGGATGGCGGGGGCAAGCGAGGGCTGGGTTAGTTTTCCTCGGACACGCGAATACCGTGTGCTGCGTATGCAACACTGGGAATCTGAGCGCATCGCAGACAGCAGGACAGCAAGCCGGCCATTATGGTGCGGAGCAGCAAAAACGTCCGGTTTTGCAACACTTGCCCGCACAAATTCTCTCAAACGGCTTAACTAACCGGGCAATCGCCTAACAGGCGAACATGCTTGTTTGCATTGCATTGAGGCAGGCACTTATGCCTAACAGGTTGTTAATTCGCCCTTGGGGAAGGGACTGGTCCGTTGATTCGTCCCTGTAGAGGGTGTTTGCAGCGGTTCGGACGGCCTGACGTCTAAGACGGACCCTTTGAGGAGAGGGATAGGGGAGGAAGGAACGGACCGGCGGGGCTGGTCCGATGATTGCGTTTGGTGAGCGCGGCGCAAGCCGGGCAAGGGTGTTGGTTATGGGCAAGGGCAACGGCGTTAAAGCCGGCCGATTCGAATTGTGGTCCGAAGCGGGAGCTTCGAATCCAAGTTATCGAATCCAGAACAGCACCTTCAAACGCGCGATGGACCTCTTCATCGCAGTGCCGGTGGTGATCTTCGTGTCGCCCCTGCTGATGTTTATCTACGCCCTCCTCAAAGTATTCGATCCTGGTCCGGCGATGTTCGCGCAGGTCCGCATTGGCCGCGATGGTCAGCCTTTCACGGTTTACAAGTTCCGCACGATGCGCGTGGACGCCGAACAGCGCCTGCAGCAAGTCCTGGCATCCGACCCGCTGGCCGCGGCTGAGTGGGCCAAGTACCAGAAGCTTCGCAACGATCCCCGCGTCACCCTGCTGGGCCGCATCCTGCGCAAGAGCAGCCTGGATGAACTGCCGCAACTCCTGAACATCCTGCGCGGCGAGATGTCGGTTATCGGACCTCGCCCTGTGACGGCCGAGGAAGTCAGCCGCTACGGGTCTGACTACCCGTTTTACATCGCAGCCCGCCCCGGCGTGCTGGGACTGTGGCAGGTGAAGGGTCGCAACAAGCTGACCTATCCCGAGCGCGTGGCCTTCGATGTCCAGTACATCAAGACTTGGTCGGTCTGGCAGGATTTCAAGATTATCGGAATGGCGATTCCCGTCGTCTTGCTCGGACTTGGCGCTTACTGAAGCTCAGACGAGTTCCAAGCTTCGGAAATACTTCCTGTCCTTCAGTTCACGTTGAGGTGCGTTTACCCAACGACCATGCATTTCTTTGCGAATGCATGAACAAGATGTCATGGAAACAGGCGCGTTTCCTGTCTTGAACATTTGTTTAGACACTCGTCCAATTGTCACTGGAAGTCGTTTTGCGCGTTTGTCGGCGCGAAGGCGATTCTGCCGGGAGCAATGACTTGGCGACGATCGAGACCCGCACAGTATGGGGCATCCAGGCCGGAAGGCCTGAAGTTGACGGCCCGTTTGCCGGAGACATCCGCCGTGGCGCGTCCGTCGGTCAAACCCATGACGATTCAGGAAGCCAGGATCCGAGATGGCCGGCATGGAAGGTCACCGTTGCGGTGGTGACGTTCTGCGGCGCTTTCTGGATGGGCGTCAGCTACGTCGCCATGCGCCTGCTCGGCTGAACGATCAGCCCTCGTACCAGCCCGGAGTCGGCAGGCCTTTGTCCTTGAGGAAGGCGCCGTTGTAGAGCTTCGACAGGTAGCGATTGCCGTAGTCGCAAAGGATGGTCACGACCGTCGATCCCGGCCCGAGCTGCCTGGCCATCGCGATGGCGCCGCCGATATTGATGCCGGACGAGCCGCCAAGGCACATGCCTTCCTCCCGGGTCAGATCGAACAGGATGCGCAGCGCGTCGGCGTCGTCGACGCGCCAGGCGTCATCGACCTCGACGCCTTCAAGGTTTGCCGTGATGCGCGATTGGCCGATGCCCTCCGTGATCGAGGTGCCCTCGGACTTCAGCTCTCCCGTCTTGTAGTACGAGAAGAGGGAAGCCCCGCCCGGATCGGCCAGACCGATCTTGACGGCCTTGCTGCGTTCCTTGAGCGCCATCGAGACGCCGCCCAGCGTGCCGCCGGAGCCCACGGCGCAGATGAAGCCGTCGATCTTGCCGCCTGTCTGCTCCCAGATCTCGGGGCCGGTGGTGTCGTAATGCGCGCGGCGGTTGGCCGTGTTGTCGAACTGGTTGGCCCAGACGGCGCCGTTCGGTTCAGAGGCCGCAAGCTCCTCGGCAAGGCGCGCCGAGTATTTGACGTAGTGATTGGGGTTTGCGTACGGGACAGCATCCACCTCGACCAGCTTCGCGCCGAGAGAGCGGACCGCATCCTTCTTTTCCTGGCTTTGCGTGCGCGGCATGACGATGACCGTCCGGTAGCCCAGCGCATTGCCGACAACGGCGAGGCCAATGCCGGTATTGCCCGCCGTGCCTTCCACGATGAGGCCGCCGGGCTTCAGTTTACCGGACTTCTCCGCGTCACGGATCATGCCGAGCGCCGCGCGGTCCTTCACAGACTGGCCGGGGTTCAGGAACTCCGCCTTGCCGTAGATGTTAGCTCCTGTGAGTTCGGATGCCTTCCTGAGCTTGATCAGGGGCGTGTTGCCGATGGCGTCGATGACGTTGGCGTGAGTGCGCATGAGCCGCGTTCCTGAGGAGGGCCGGCGAACGCCGGACAAGCACCTATCACCTAGGGATATTGGGGTGATGGATCAACCGGTCGGGGATGATCCGGCGGCGGCTTTCAAACGTAGGTCAAAGGTAATGGAGTACCCGGCATGAAGAAATTCGCGATACTGTTGGCCATTCTGCTCGCACCGATCTCCGCGCACGCCCAGGCCTGGCAGCCCGCGAACGGCGCCAAGCTGGAATTTGACGTGTTGCGGGATGGCGGGGCGTTCGGAACGCACGTGGTGAAGTTCAGCCGCGAAGGCGACACGCTGACGGTGAAGTCCGACATTGCGCTCAAGGTGGCGCTCGGGCCGGTGACCTTCTTCGAGTACGTCCACGACGTCACCGAAAAATACGCCGGTAACCGCCTCACCTGGGTGGGGTCGCGCACCAAGAAGGACGGCAAGTGGAAGACGCTGTCGGCCCAGGCGACGACAGGCGGCGTGCAGGTGAAGGGCGAAGGGTTCAAGGGCTTGCTGACCGGCACGCTGATCCCCTCGACGCACTGGAATGCCGACGAGATGAAGCAGCCGGCGATGTTCTCCACGGAGACCGGTGAGATGCTGCCGATGAAGGTCACGGATCGCGGCATGGAGACGGTCAAGACCGCGACGGGCGCCGTGCAGGCGCGCCGGTTCGATGTGAAGTCCGAGCTGGACGCCAGCTTCTGGTATGATGCGCAGGGACGCTGGGTGAAGTGCGCGTTCGAGGCGGAAGGATCCAAGATCGAATACGTGTTGCGGGCGGTTCCTGCCTAGGGCGGCGGGAATCATCGCGATCCATCGCCGCCCTGTGCTCAAGCGCTCAGGCGTCGGATGCGAGCTTGAGGCCGACCATTCCGCAGACGATCAGCAAGACTGATCCGATACGCATCACAGTGGCGGCTTCTCCAAGAATGATGATGCCGACGAGGAATGCGCCGACGGCGCCTATGCCGGTCCAGATGGCGTAAGCCGTGCCGAGCGGCAGTTCCTTCATGGCGAGCGACAACAACCAGAAGCTGGCGATCATGGCGACCACCATGAGGGCGGTTTCGAGCGGTTTGGTGAAGCCGTTGGAGATTTTCATCAGGTAGGCCCAGACGACTTCCAGAAGTCCGGCGATACCAAGGAATACCCAGGCCATGATGGCCCTCCATCAAAGGTCGGGCCGTCCCGATTGCTGAGCCCGTGAAGGGGGAGGTCGTCCTCGCTTGGCCAGCGATGTGGGACAGGCGCGGGTGAAGGTCAATGCCCGCGCTCCGGACCTGTGATCCGGCGCGTGACCCCTGCAGCGCACGCAGTCTGAACTGACGGTTAGGACTCAGGGTTGAGTGCATCGCACTGCACCACGCGCAACACGGGTAATTGCGTAAATTTCACCTGCTTTGGAGGCTGTTCGGGGCTGTCGTCCGTGCGCGGATGCTTTCGTGCGGCGTCCCCACGGCGTAAACTGCGGATGCCGTTGCGAGGCGCCGCGTGAAGCGTAGCGAAACGTCAGGTGCGGTTTGCACGGCATCGTGGGTTCGACGCCCACTCCACAGTGGTTGATCAGGGGTCTTCGCCTTCCAGCCTTCGGGCAACCAGACATGCGTCCTGCGGGCTTCGGGCTCCCGCGCGTGTCTTGCGGAATGCGAAGGCCCTACTCAACAACACCGCGTAGAGGAGCTGGGACATGGACGGCGCACTGTTCACTGTGATCCTCGTGCTCGTGTCGCTGGGCGTGCTTGCCTGGCTGACCGCTCGCGCTGTCCACGCCAGCCGCATGAAGGCGCGCGTTGTGGTGGATGAGACGCAGGTTGGCCTGCGCGTGGTCAATGGCGCTGTGACCGAAGTGCTGAAGGCGGGCGAATACACGACCTGGCTGACGAACGACCGCATCGAGGTGAGCGATACGCGCGAGCAGTCGCTGCAGGTGAACGGACAGGAAGTGCTGACGCGCGACCTGATGCCCGTGAAGTTTGCGCTGCTGGTGCGATACCGGATCGTTGACGCACGGCTTCACCGCTCGGCTCACGCCTATCCGGCCAGCCGCATGTATGAGGATGTTCAGCTTGAGCTGCGCCGGCGCGTTGCTGCGGCCACGCTGGATCATGTGATGGCGGAACGCGACAAGGTGATGGGCGGGTTCGCCGAAGCCGTCGCGCCGGGCATGCGCGCAATGGGCATCGAGATTGTCGACGTTCAGCTGCGCGACATGACGCTCGTCGGTCCGGCCAAGCAGGCCTATGCCGATATCTGGAAGGCGCAGAAGGAAGGTCAGGCGGCGCTGGAGCGCGCGCGGTCTGAGCAGGCTTCGCTGCGCTCTCTGGCCAATGCGGCGCGGATGCTGAAGGGCAATCCGGAGCTGATGAACCTGCGCGTGCTGCAGGCGCTGGCGCAAGCGCCGGGCAGGACGGCGCCGACGATCGTGCTGGGCGGCGGTGCGGGGCTGATGCCGGTGTCGAATGGCGCGGCCGAGTCCGAAACGGACGCCGAAAGCTAGCCTGCGAGGCAAGGGCGGCGGCGCTGGCAAGGATGCTTTGCGTTCGCGTCGCGCCGTCCTATCCATCTTCCATGGCCGAATGGACAGACCGGGCGATTTCGCTGGGCTTGAGGCGTTTCGGGGAAACCGGGGCGATCCTCGAAGTGTTCGCGCGCGAGCATGGGCGCAGGCGCGCGATGGTCTATGGCGGCTCCAGCCAGACCAAGCGCGGACCCATGCAGGTCGGGAATACGCTGACGGTCACCTGGAAAGGCGGGCAGGACAGTCTCGGCTTCTTCACAGCCGAAACGGAACGCGAGCGCGCCGCCCGCTATATGTCCGATGCGGCCTCTCTCTCGGCGTTGGCCGCGCTGTCAGAACTGCTGGCTGCGGCCGTGCCCGAGGGGGAAGCCAAGCCGGGGGTGTTCGATGCATCCGAAACGCTGCTCGACCTGATGGGGGAGCAGGAGGTGTGGCCGGCGCTGTTCATCAAATGGGAGATGGGGCTGCTGCAGGCCCTTGGTTACGGGCTCGACCTGAATCATTGCGCGGTGTCCGGCTCCAATGACGGCCTGACCCATGTGAGCCCCAAATCCGGTCGCGCCGTACGTGGGTCCGAGGCCGGGGCGTATTTAAGCCGCCTGTTGCCTCTGCCCCAGTTCCTTGTGGATGCAACCGCGCCCGTGACGCCTGTGGATATCTTCAATGGCTTTCGGCTAACCGGACATTTTCTTTCTGAGCGTTTGTTCTCCGATCTCAACAGGGGGATGCCGGAAGCGCGCCACCTGATGATTGACCGGCTGGAGCGGGCGGGGCGACTCTCCCCGAACTGATTCGACAAGAAGAAGACAAGTATGGCGAAGAACACGACAATGGATCCGTCTGACAATGGCGGGGACATCATCGACGAACCGATGAACGAGGCGCTGTCGAAGCGTTATCTCGCCTATGCCCTGTCGACGATTACTGCGCGGGCGCTGCCGGATGCGCGTGACGGCCTGAAGCCGGTGCACCGGCGAGTGCTTTATTCCATGAGCCAACTCGGGCTGAACCCGCAGGGCGGCCACCGCAAATCGGCCACCGTGGTCGGTGAAGTCATCGGTAAGTATCACCCGCACGGCGATCAATCGATCTATGACGCCATGGTGCGCCTCGCGCAGGACTTCGCGACGCGGGCCCCGCTGGTCGATGGCCAGGGCAACTTCGGGAACATCGACGGCGATGCCGCCGCCGCATTCCGCTACACGGAAGCGAAGCTGACGCCGGCGGCGATGCTGCTGCTGGAAGGCCTTGAGGACGACGCTGTCGATTTCAAGGAAACCTATGACGGGACGCACAGGGAGCCGGTGGTTCTGGCGTCTGGTTTCCCCAACCTGCTGGTCAACGGATCGTCGGGCATTGCGGTCGGCATGGCGACGTCGATCCCGCCGCACAACCCGGCTGAGTGCATCGACGCCGCGATCCACCTGCTCGATCATCCGAAGGCTACGGTGGACGACCTGCTGACGATCGTTTCCGGTCCCGACTTCCCGACGGGGGGCGTGATTGTGGAGACGAAGGAAGGTCTGCGCGAAGTCTACGCAACCGGCCGTGGCGGCGTGCGTTGCCAGGCGAAGTGGACGAAGGAAGACCTTGGTCGCGGCATGTGGCGCGTCATCGTCACCGAGATTCCCTACCAGGTGCAGAAGTCCAAGCTGATGGAGCGCCTTGCCGAACTGATCGAAACAAAGAAGGCGCCGCTGCTCGAAGACGCGATGGACGAGTCCACCGAGGACGTGCGTATCGTGCTGACGCCCAAGTCTCGCACGGTTGAAGCCGACGTGCTGATGGCGAGCCTGTTCCGCCAGTGCGAACTGGAGACGCGTTTCCCGGTCAACATGAACGTGCTCGATCACGGCGTGCCGCGCGTGATGGGGCTGCGGGATCTGTTGAATGCCTATCTCGATCATCGCCGCGAAGTGATCGTTCGCCGGGCCAAACACCGGCTGGGCAAGATCGATCACCGCCTCGAAATCCTCGATGGTTTTCTCAAGGCCTATCTCAACATCGATGAAGTCATCCGGATCATCCGTTATGAGGACGATCCGAAGGCCGTCATGATGAAGAAGTTCCGCCTGAGCGAGATTCAGGTGGATGCGATCCTCAACATGCGCCTCCGCGCCCTGCGCAAGCTCGAGGAAATCGAGATCCAGCGCGAGCACAAGGAGCTTTCGGAAGAGAAGCGCGAGATCGAACTTCTGCTCGGCTCGACCGGCCGCCAGTGGACGGAAGTGAAGCGCCAGCTGAAAGCTGCGCGCGACGTTTTCGATCCCGGCAAGAAACTGGGCAAGCGCCGGTCCAATTTCGGCGAAGCGAAAGAGATCGACACCGAGGCCGCTCTCGAAGCGCTGATCGTGAAGGAACCTGTGACGGTGGTTCTTTCCAGCATGGGCTGGATCCGCGCGCTCAAGGGGCACAACCAGAAGCTGGACGAGCTGAAGTTCAAGGAAGGCGACGAGCTTGCTCTGTCGCTGGAGTGCCAGACGACGGACAAGGTCGTGCTCATGGCTTCGGGCGGCCGCGCCTTCACCGTCGGCGCCGACAAGCTGCCCGGCGGCCGCGGCCATGGCGAACCGATCCGCCTCAACCTGGAAGTGCCCGAATCCGAGACGATCGATTCAATGTTCATCCCGCAGGACAAGTCGCGTCGCATCGTGGCTTCCAACAAGGGCTATGGCTTCATCGTGCAGGAGTCCGAGCTGATCTCTTCGACCCGCAAGGGAAAGATCGTCCTGAATGTCGGGCCGAAGGAGAAGCTGGCTGTTTGCGTGAAGGTGGAAGGCGATCTCGTGGCGTCGATCGGCAAGAACCGGAAGCTCCTCGTCTTCAAGATGGACGAGATGCCGGAAATGGCGCGCGGCAAGGGCGTGAAAATCCAGTCGTTCGCCGACGGCGGGCTGCTGGACCTCAAGACGTTCGGCAAAGCCGATGGCCTGACCTGGGTGGATACCGCCGGACGCCAGCAATCTGCTGACGACTGGAAGGAATGGGTCGGCAAGCGCTCGCAAGCGGGCCGGCTCGCGCCGCGCGGGTTCAACAAGAACGGGAAGTTCGTGGGCTAGACCCTTTCGCGCATCAGCGCGTCGGTGAAGGTCTTGCGCCACCAGAGAACGTCTTCGCGGGTAACGCTGTCCATCAGCCTGCGCCAGCGCTGAACCCGCTCCTTGCGATCCATGCGGAGGGCAAGGGAGATGGCATCCGATATTTCCTCGGCGCTGTGCGGATTCACGAGCACAGCGTCTTCCATCTGCTCGGCGGCGCCCGCGAAGCGCGAGAGGATCAGGACGCCGGGGTCTTCCGGGTCCTGTGCGGCGACGTATTCCTTCGCCACGAGGTTCATCCCGTCGCGCAGTGGGGTGACGAGGCCAATCCTTGCGGCGCGATAGATGCCGGCAAGCACATCGCGCGGATAGCCCTTGTTCACATAACGAATGGGCACCCAATCGACATCGGCATAGGCGCCGTTGATCTGTCCAGAGAGCGCCTCAAGTCGGCCGCGGATCGCCTGGTAGGTTTCGACGGTCACGCGCGAGGGCGGAGCGATCTGCAGCAGAAACACATGCTTGCGCTCATCCGGTCGGTCGCGAAGGAAGCGCTCATAGCCACAGAAGCGCTCTTCGAGGCCTTTCGAATAATCGAGGCGATCGACGCCGATCATCATCGCGCGGCCATTGGCGCTTTCGATCATCTGGCGGTGCGCTTCCATGGCGGCATCGCTGGCGGACAGGGCTGCGAACTCCTTGGCGTCGATGCCGATGGGGCAGGTCTGCAAGCGGACGCGGCGGTTGCCGAGCGTCAGCACGCCTCTGCCGTCCCACTTCGCGCCGAGCTCGTGCTGGGCGAACTCGCGGAAGGAGGTGAGCCACTCATCGGTGTGGAAGCCGATGAGGTCGTAGGCGAACAGGCTTCGTACGAGGTCTTCGGCTTCGGGCAATGTTGTGAGCAAGCGACGCGGCGGCCACGGGATATGCAGGAAGAAGCCCAGCCGGTTGCGGCTTCCTAGTTTGCGCAGCGCGTCGCCCAGCGGGAACAGGTGGTAGTCCTGGATCCAGACCACATCATCCGGCTCCACGAGCGGCCGGAGCGTTTCGGCGAAGCGTTCGTTGACGCGCTTGTAGCCGCCGGCAAAGCCGCGGTCGTATTCAGCGAGATCTATCCGGTAATGGAAAAGCGGCCACAGCGTGCGGTTGGCGTACCCGTTATAGTATTCCTCGATGTCCTGGTCTTCGAGGTCGACCGTGGCGGTGGTGACATCATCGCTGCGCTGGAAGGTGATCTGGCCGGTGTAGTTGTCGGTGCGTTCGCCGGACCAGCCGAACCAGATGCCGCGATACTGTTTCAGCGCGGCCTGAAGGGCCACAGCGAGGCCGCCCTGAGCGCCCGTGTCCGGGCCGCCGGGCGCGTGGACGCGATTTGAAACGATGATCAACCTGCTCATCGGAAGGCGCTCCATGGCTTGCTGAGTAGAACGGCGCAATTGATCAGGCCTACCAGCGAATAGGTCTGCGGATAGTTCCCCCAGAGTTCGCCGGAGACGGGGTCAATGTCTTCGGAGAGCAATCCTGAGGCAGTCCTGCGCGACAGCATCTCTTCGAAAAGCGTGCGGGCTTCGTCCGTGCGGCCCGTCAGATGCAGCGCCTCGATCAGCCAGAACGTGCAGACGTTGAACGCAGTAGCGGGCAGGCCGAAATCGTCCTCGTGGGCATAGCGCAGCATGTGGGAGCCTCGCCGCAACCGCTTTTCCACGGCGGCGAGCGTGCCCTTGAAGCGCGGGTCGGACGGGGCGAGGAAGCGGAGGTCCAGAAGCTGGAGCAGGCTTGCGTCGAGTTGGTCGCCTGAGAAGACGGCGGACATCCAGCCGCGCTCATCGCTCCAGGCGGAGCTTTCGATTTTCGTTCTGATGCGCTGGGCGCGGTCGGCCCAGAAGGCCGCGCGCTCGGGCAGGCCGAGAGTGGTCGCGGCCATGACGAGACGATCGCAGGCCGCCCAGCACATGGCGGCGGAGTAGGTGTGCACATCCTGTTTCGTGCGCAGCTCCCACAGGCCGGCGTCAGGCTGGTCGTGCGCGGCCCATGCGCGCTCGCCGACACGTTCGAGGGCTGCGAAGTCTTCGGGGCCGGAGGGTCGGAGAAGGCGCTGGTCCATGAAGGCCTGCACGCTGGAGAGCACGATCTGGCCGTAAGCATCGTGCTGGATCTGGGAATACGCCTCGTTGCCGACGCGCACAGGACCCATGCTGCGATAGCCAGGCAACGAAGGCTCCACGCGCTCCGTAATGCGAGCTTCTCCGAGCACGGAGTAGAGCGGCTGGATATGGCCCTGGCCGGCAGCGTCCACGATGTTGCGCAGGTAGGCGAGATAGCTTTCCAGCACGTCGAGCGCGCCGAGGCGGTTGAGCGCCTGCACGGTGTAGTAGGCGTCGCGGATCCAGCAATAGCGATAGTCCCAGTTGCGCTGGGAGTTGGCGTGCTCCGGGATGGAGGTGGTAAGCGCGGCGACGATGGCGCCGGTTTCCTCGTGCTGGCAGAGTTTCAGCGTGATGGCGGCGCGTATCACAACGTCCTGCCATTCGGGCGGGATGGCGAGGCCGCGCACCCATTCGCGCCAGCCGGCTGTGGTGTCGTCCAGCATGCGCTCGACAGTGGCGCCGACGGGGCCGACGAAGCTCTCGTCCGGGCCGAGGAAGAAGTGCAGGGGCTTCTCGATGCGAAAGGCGCGCTCTTCCATGATGACGCCGACAGGCGCGGTGGTGGAGAGGCGCAGGCTCCAGCCATTGGCGACGTAGCGGATGTGGTTTGAGCCGATGACGCGGCTCACGTCTGTCTGTCCCCACATATGCGTCGGTCTCAGGCGCACGCGAATGCGTGGGCTGCCAGAAACAGGGCGTACGACGCGAACGAAAGCGACCGGGCGATAGGTGCGGCCGGGGCCTTCCATGCGCGGGCAGAAGTCGGTCACCTCGATGGCGTTGCCGTTTGCATCCGTATGACGGCTGACGAGCACGGCGGTGTTGCGCAGGTAGGACTGTTCGGTGGATACGCAGTCTTCCAGGGCAATGTCCCAGAGACCGTGGGCAGTTGCCGAATCCTCTGCGCCAGACAGCAATGCAGAGAATACCGCATCGCCGTCGACGCGTGGCGCGCAGGCCCAGACAAAGCTGCCCTTGCGGTCAATCAGCGCGCTGACCTGGCAATTACCGATGGGCCAGAGATCGAGATTGGCGGTCATGTGCGGGCTCCAAGAGCGGAAGCGAGCCAGGAAAGCGTCGCCGAGACGCCGGATAGCCGCCACAAGGCGCCGGTCGGACGTTCGGGGCCTACAAGTATGCCGGCGCCGCCAAGCTGTGCGGCTATCGCAAAGCCGGCCTCGTCGTTGTCGTCGTCCCCGAGGAAGATCGGGGCGCCATGCTTCATTGGCTCCTCCGCCATGAACGCGGCAATGGCATTGCCCTTGTCGCGCGGACCGGACTTCAACTCCTGCACCATCTTGCCGGGTTGAAGCGGGAGACCTGTTTCGCGCGAGAGACGGAGCGCGAGCGCGCGGCTTTCAGCCTCGTATTGCGGGGCGAGCCGGTAATGCAGCGCGACACCGAACGGTTTGTCCTCGACAAGCAGACCGGGGTGGCCGGACGCGAATGCCCGCAACGCCATCAAGGCATGATCGAGCGCGGGATTGCGTTCTGGCGTGTGGCGTCGGCCATCGGCCCAGCGCATCTCCGCGCCATGGCTGCCGCTTATGTGGACCGGAATGCCTGATAGAAGCGTGGCGACATCTTCAGCGGCGCGGCCGCTGACAATTGCGATGCGGCCGTCGAGCCGCTGTGAGGCGAGTGTGAGTACGTCGCGGACATTCTGGCCCACGGTCACCTGGCCGGGCGTCTCGGCAAGTTCGAGAATCGTGCCGTCGAGGTCCAGAAACAGGCTCGCGCCATCAAGTAGCTGAAATGGCGGATCAGAAATCGTCATAGAAACAGTCATTTGGCTCCAGGTCCCAAGGGTAGACGTAGGGCGATCGAACGGCCCCGCAACCCTTGCGCGGCAATCAGCGCCGATTGGCTGACGTGTGCAAAATTCTGCGCGTGATGACGCCGGGGCGCCGGGTTGTTGATGCGGCGCACGCTGGCCTAGCGTTCTGGAAACGCGGGGAGGCGGATATAGCGGACACGGCTCAAATGGGCGCACCATCCTTGGGTACGCGTCTCGCTTATGGTTTTGGCTCAGCGGCCTTCGGCATCAAGGATGCCGGGCTGCAGATATTCCTCCTGATGTTCTACACGCAGATCGTTGGCGTGCCCGCGCCGCTGGTCGGTCTCGCGCTGACGATCGCGCTGGTGTTTGATGCAATCTCCGATCCGATCGTCGGCTACTGGTCCGACAATCTCAGATCAAAGTGGGGGCGACGGCATCCGTTCATGTATGCGTCGGCAATTCCCGTCGCCGTGACGTACTTCCTGCTGTGGACGCCGCCGAAGGGATGGGATGATCAGGCGCTGTTCTGGTACCTGCTGACGATGGCGGTGCTGGTGCGCACCGCGCTGACATTCTTCGAAACACCGAGCGCAGCGCTAGCGCCTGAACTGACTCGCGACTACGACCAGCGAACACATCTGCAGTCCTTGCGCAGTTTCTTCGGCTGGACCGGCGGCAACGCCATGACCGTGATGATGTTCTTCTTCCTGTTTCCAGCTTTCGTCACACCCGAGATTCCCAACGGGCAGTTCAATCCGGAAGCTTATGTCGTCTATGCGTGGGTTGCGGCGGGCGTGATGCTGGCGGCGATTCTCGTGTCATCCCTTGGCACACACCGACAGATCCCGCGCCTGCAAGCGCCGCCGCAGCGCAAGCTGACGATTGGTGCTGTCTTCAAGGAAATGTTCGAGACGCTGTTCAACAAATCGATGGGCGCGATTTTTCTGACGGCGATTATCGCAAGCACCACGCTTGGACTCGGGCAGTCGCTGTCCGTCTATATGTCGACCTATTTCTGGGCGCTGCGGCCCGAGCAGATCGGGATCATCACGCTGGTCATCTTTGTGTCTGCGGCCGTTGGCGCGGCGTTGGCGGCGGTGTTGACCAAGCGGCTGGGCAAGAAGCGCGGCATCATTCTTGTCGGTGCGCTTGGCGTGCTCACCTTTCCTGTCGGTATCATGCTTCGGTTGACGGGAGTGGTGACACCGGGAACGAGCGAAGCGTTCTGGGTGGTTCTGGTGCAAGGGCAGGTGGATGTAATCCTGCTTGTCTGCCAGCAGGCGCTTCTGATCTCGATGGTATCCGATCTGGTGGAGCAGGCCGAGGTAAAGACCGGACGCAGATCCGAGGGGGTCTTCTTCGCGGCGAATACCTTCATCATGAAGGTGACCACAGGGATCGGCGTGATGGCTGCCACAGTGGTTCTTGCCCTGGCGCAGTTTCCATCCGGTGTCGCGCCAGATCAGGCGCCAGACAGCGCGCTGGTCACGCTTGGCTGGTGGTATCTGCCGGCAATCCTGCTGCTGAGGCTGGCGATGATCCTGTCGATCCTGCCCTATGCGGTCGATCGCAAGTCGCACGCGGAAAATTTGCGGAAAATTGCAGAGCGAGCGGGATAGCCGCGCCTCAGCCCAGTTTCATGAACACGCGCGTGGACAGATCCAGGAAGGTAGCCTGTTCGTCTTCCATGGCTTTCATCCAGGGATGGTAGTCGGCGCGATCAACATCCACGAAGCCGAGCTTGCGATAGAACGGCGCGTTCCACGGCGGCGTGCGGAAGGTCGCCAGATAAACATCACGCGCGCCGTTCTTGCGGGCAGTCTGCACAAACGCGCGCACAAGGCGGGCGCCATAGCCACGTTGCTGATAGCTGCGCGCTACGTCGAGTTCGCGCAGGTAGGCGTCGCCGCCCTGCCTGTCGCCGACGGCAAAACCAGCGATGCGGCCATCGCATTCGATGACCACGGACAGGTTGTGGTCGATTGCCCGCAGGTGGTCCGACAGCGCAATGA